>CAZOGW010000011.1:0-2599 GCA_964579415.1 uncultured Acidimicrobiaceae bacterium
AACAAGTCGCTGGGCAAGTTCAAGCTCCCCGGCATCGCCCCGGCGCCCCGCGGCGTCCCCCAGATCGAGGTGACGTTCGACATCGACGCCAACGGCATCGTGTCGGTCTCCGCCAAGGATCTGGGCACGGGCAAGGTGCAGCAGGTGACCATCACCGGCGGCACCGCCCTGTCGCAGCAGGAAATCGACGAGATGATCAAGGGCGCCGAGCTGCACGCCAACGAGGACGCCCAGCGCAAGGAACTGGTGGAGGCCCGCAACCAGGCCGACCACACCGCCTACTCCATCGAGAAGCAGCTCGCCGAGCACGGCGACAAGCTCAGCACCGAGGAGAAGCAGCAGATCGAGGACAAGGTGACCGCGGTACGCAAGCTGCTCACCGAGGAGACCACCCCCGAGGCCCTGAACACGGCCCGCAACGAGCTGCTCACCGCGTCCCAGGTTCTCGGCGAGCGGGTCTACGAGTCCTCGCAGGCGGCAGCCGCACCGGAGAATGCCGGCGATACCGGCGACGGTGACGTCGTCGACGCCGATGTCGTCGAGGCCGAGATCGTCGAGGACGAGAACGTCGAGGGGGACGGTCAGGCGTGACCCACACCGAGGACTTCGAGCCTGTCGCCGAAGAGACACCCGACGTCGGGGAGGGCTCGGCCTTCCCCGACGACCTCTCCGACCTGGAGCCACCGGCGCCGTCGGCGGCCGCCCTCGGCCTGGAACTGCCCGACGACGCCGGCCAGGCCCAGGACCTGTTGTTGCGCGAGCTGTCGGAGGCCCGCTCCGAGGCGTCGGAGTACCTCGACCTGCTCCAGCGCGCCACCGCCGATCTGCAGAACTCCCGTCGATTGGTCGAGCGCGACCGCATCGAGAACGCCCTGCGCGCCTCGCAGCGAGTGATCGAGTCGCTGCTGCCGGCGCTCGACGCCTTCGACGCCGCCCTGGCCTACGAGCCGCAGACCCCGGCGGAGGGCAAGATCCTCGACGGAATGCGGGGGACCCACGTACAGCTCATGGACGCCCTGGGCCGTGAGGGCTTCGAGCCCATCGCCGCCGTGGGCGAGCCGTTCGATCCCGCCGTCCACGAAGCCGTGGCTGGTGGCGGCGACGGCGATCTGGTCATCGCCCAGGAGTTGCGCCGCGGATACAAGCTGCGCGACCGGGTGCTGCGTCCCGCCATGGTCACTGTCGAGCCGAAGGAGACCGGGGACTGACCCATGCGCAAGGAGTGGCTGGAGACCGACTACTACTCCGTCCTCGGCGTCCCCAAGGACGCCTCGGAAAAGGACGTCAAGCGCGCCTACCGCAAGCTGGCTCAGGAGTATCACCCCGACAAGAACCCGAACGACACCGCCGCCGAGCTGAAGTTCAAGGAGATCAACGAGGCGTACGACGTGATCGGCGACGCCGAGACACGCAAGGAGTACGACCACGCGCGGGAGATGGGCTATTTCGTCGGTGGGCCCGGAGGCGGCCAGCAGTACGTCCGGGTCGAGGACCTCTTCGGCGGTGGCGGCTCGTCATTCGACCTCTTCGGCGGGGTGAACGACCTGTTCGGCCGTACCGCACGTCAGCCGCGCCCGCAGCGGGGCCAGGACGTCGCCACCGAGATCTCGCTGTCCTTCCACGATGCCATCTCCGGTACCACCCGGGAGCTGTCGGTCAACGGGTCCCGGGTCAAGGTCAGGATCCCTCAGGGGGTCGCCGACGGCGCCCGCATCCGGGTCGCCGGGAAGGGGGAGCCGGGCTACAGCGGCGGGCCCAGCGGCGACCTGTACGTGAAGGTCCATGTCGCCGAGCACCCTGTCTTCGGCCGTCGCGGCCGCAACCTCACCATCAACGTCCCCATCACCTTCCTCGAGGCGGCTCTCGGCGCCGAGATCGACGTGCCCACGCTCGAAGGCAAGGTTCGGTTGCGTCTCGCCCCGGGGACACAGACAGGGAAGACGTTCCGGGTGGCGGGCAAGGGTGTCGCCACCGGCAAGGGGACCGGCGACCTGTTGGTGACGGTGGAGGTACGGGTCCCCGACAATCTCAATGACGAGCAGCGGGCGGCCCTGGAGGCGTTCGGAGACGCCGGACCGCAGCCGAACCCGCGCGCACATCTGGGGGTATGAACCGATGAACAGGAGACAGGACGCCGTCTACATCATCTCGGTGGCCGCCGAGTTGGCCGGTGTCCACCCGCAGACGCTGCGCATCTACGAACGCAAGGGACTGGTGGAGCCGTACCGGACCCCCGGTGGCACCCGCCGCTACTCCGACGAGGACCTGGAACGTCTCGGGCTCATCCAGGAACTGACCGCCGACGGCGTCAACCTGGAGGGAGTGCGCCGCATCCTCGAGCTGCAGTCTGACAACAACCGCCTGCGTTCCCAGGTCGACCGCCTCCGCCGCCTCCTCGGCGAGGCGGAGACCCGCCTCGGCGGCCCCCGTGCCGGCGACCCGACCGTCTACCCCACCGGCGCCACCACCCGCCGCAACCTGCCCGATATCAAGAGGAGGGATCCGTTGGCTTAGTCATCCTCCCCCTTTGGGGGAGGTGTCAGCCGGCAGCTTTGGGCCGGCTGACGGAGGGGGGAGCAGTGGTGCGTGGAGCCCTCTC
>CAZOGW010000011.1:2609-8378 GCA_964579415.1 uncultured Acidimicrobiaceae bacterium
GTTGCGGCGGGTGGTGGCGCCGCAACCTGCCCGATATCAAGAGGAGGGATCCGTTGGCCTAGCCGTATCACGTATTACGTATCACGTATTACGTGCTACGACGACCCCCCATCGGTCGGACACGCAGGCTGTCCCGCGCAAGTTCTTGCGTGATACGTGATACGTGATACGTACTACGCTACGAAATCTTCGCCGTCCGGCTGCCGTATCACGAAGGCGACCACCAGGGAGGGCTGGTCGGGCCAGTCGGCGAGGGTGTCGCGGCTGCGGCCGTTGGCGGTGGCGCGGAAGACGTCCCAGTCGATGTCGTCGTCGAGGGACACGGCGAAGCTCAGGTCGAGCGGGACCAGCGAATCGCCTTTCAGGTCGAAGCCCTCCATCTCCATCACGGCCAGATCGAGCTGGTCGCATCGGTCGACGAGCGCGATCGCCGCCTCCCGGGGGAAGAAGCCCTCGCCATCACCGGTGCGGTGCACCGCCTGCGGATCGAACTCCTCCACCAGCGCCACGGTGGCGGGGTGCTCGGTCTCCCACTCGTCCCCGTCGTCTTCGGCGCTGGACGAGCCGAAGGCGGAGCGGATCTCGAGGAACTCATCGTCGTCGGCCAGCGGCGAGACGATGCGCTCCGCCAACTCCAGGGAGCGCATCAGATCACCCAGGTCTATGTCCTTCACGTCCCCGTCGTCGTCCGGGTAGATCTGGACGAAGGTGGTGTCCTCGTCCCAGAAGACCATGCCGATGAACTCGTCATCGCGCCACAACTCGACGACCGGCTGGTCGAAGTCGTCGCGGTCGGTCTCGACGATACGTATCGGGATCACGGGCGAGAGTGTAGGCCGGCGATCCCCGTGTGACGTTGCTGTCCAGCCCTCAGCGGGCCCTCAGTGAATCCCTGATCTCGCGGAGGAGGGTGATGTCCTCGGACGGCTCCGGCTCGGGCTCCTCGCCGCTGGCCTGGCGCGCCTTGAGAAGGTTGTACGGCTTCACCACGAACAGGAACAGCGCCAGGGCGGTGAGCAGGAACGTCACCGCCGCCGAGATGAAGGCGCCGTAGTAGAAGATCGAGTCGTTGATGGTGAAGGTCAGGCCGTCGAAGCTGGGCTGACCGAAGAGCATGGTGACGATGGGCAGGATGAGCCCGTCGACGAGTGCGTTGACGACCGTGGTGAACGCCAGGGCGAGCACCAGGCCAACGGCAATCTCGATAAGGTTGCCCTTGAGGGCAAAGTCCTTGAACTCGGTGACAAGCGCCTTCACAACAGTCTCCCTAACTCGACCGGTTGGCGGCCGTACTGTACCAACCGTCGCTCACGGTCCGGGAGCGACCGCGACGTCCGGCCCTGACGCATGATGTAAGGTCTCCCATTCAATAGTCGTATGGAGGTCCATACGGTTTCGAATCATCCCGCCGCGGGGCGGGGAGGGGGTAACACACATCATGCAACCGCATCTCGCCGCGGCGACGCTCGGCCGCCGCCGGCAGCGCTGGTCGACGGCGGTAGCCGCTCTGACCCTGGTGGTGACGGCTATCGCTGCCGTCCCCGCCGCAGGGGCGACGGCAACCGCGGCCGCCGTAGATCCGCCCGCGGAAGTCTCCTTCATCGGTGAGGCGTCGAGCGCGACCGGAGCCGCCCTGGCCGGGGGGAGCTGTGACGTCAACGGCGACGGGTACGGCGACGTCATCGCCGGGGCCTGGTTCTGGGACAAGCTGCCCACCAACTCCAACGAAGGGGCCGCCTACGTGCTGCTGGGCGGCCCCGAGCCGGTTGACGTCGATCTCGCCAATCCCGACGACCGGTTCGTCCAGCTCGACGGGGAGTCGGCGGGGGATCTGACCGCCTTCTCCGTCGGTTGCGGCGGCGACGTCAACGGCGACGGGTACGACGACGTGCTGATCGGCAACTACATCCGGGAGACGGTCTACGTGGTGTTCGGGCGCCCCGACTTCGGCTCGCTCGACCTGGGCTACCTGGGTGACGGCGGCTTCCGCATCCAGGGGAGCCTCACCCTCGACCAGAACGTCGGCTACGCCGTGGTCGGCCTCGGGGACATCGACGGAGACAGCCTCGACGACATCGGCGTCGCCGCGGTGGTCGCCGACACGCAGGGACGCAACAACAACGGCCGCGTCTACGTGGTGCCGGGCCAGAAGTCGACGGCCACGGTTGACGTCACCGACGACGCCGCCTCGATCATGATCCTCGAGGGCTCCCAGGCCGAGGAGCGTCTCGGATCGCTGGCGCCCGCCGGCGACGTCACCGGCGACGGTCGGCCCGACATCGTGGTCGGCTCCTACACCGCGACACCGCACGGCGCCGCCGTGCCGGTGGCGGGAGCGGCATGGGTCGTCGGCGGTACCTCCCGGGGCATCGTCGACCTCGCCGAGCCGCTTGACGTCGGCTTCGAGATCGTCGGCCCCGAACGGGCCCGGGACCGCCTCGGCATCTCCGTGTCCGGGATCGGCGACGTCGACGGCGACGGGATCGGCGACGTCATCGTCGGCGGTGACGGTGTCACCAACGCCGCCACCGGCCCCCGCACCGGGAGCGCCTGGGTGATCTTCGGCTCGGCCTCGAACGAGACCGTCAATGCCGGCGAAGTGGAGGCAACCGGCCGCGGCTACTGGATCCAAGGGGCGGCGCAGGCCGACAGCTTCGGATTCTCCGTTGCCGGGATCGGCGACGTCAACGGCGATGGAACCCCTGACGCCCTCGTCGGCGCCTACGGGTTCGATCCGGCGAACCCGGACAACCCGGCGACGACGATGAGCAATGCCGGCGCCCTCTACGTGGTGTACGGCAAGACCGGCAGCGCCCCGCTGTCGGTGGCCGGCATCGCCCCGGAGACCGGCTTCCGCGTCGACGGGAGAGGGCCTGGAGACCGCTTCGGCCGCCAGGTGGCGGCGGTGGGCGACTTCGACGCCAACCACGGTGCCGACTTCGCCGGTGCCGGCGACTTCGCCGTCCGCCAGGGCCGTACCCAGGCCGGCGAGGTGCGGGTGTTCTTCGGCCCGCCGGGCACTCCAACCGGCCTGGCGCCGGCTGCACCCGCGGTGGTCTCCCCGGACCTGCTGGTTCCCACACCGGCAGGCGCCGTCGTCACGACGCTGCGGTGCCCTGCGGCGACGGCCGGCTGCGATGGCTCGCTGGCGCTGCGCAACGGCGCCGTGGCGGTACCGTTCTCCCTCGCCGCGGGCGAGGTCGAGGATGTCGCGGTCGCCCTCCAGGCACGCAGCGTCTCCAACCTGGCACAGCGGGGCCGTCTCGACGACCGGGTTACGGTCACCGCCACCGGGCCCCGCGGCCGCACCCTCGAGGTCGAGCAGCGGGTGATCCTGCTGGCCGAGGTCAAGGTGCCCGAGCCGATGCGTATCCCGGCGCGTGCCGGCATCACCGCTTCGCATGCGGTCGGCCGGTGGCAGCCGACGTCGTTCGATACCTGCCCGGTGGATCTGCACGACCGCTTCGAGGTGATCGCCTCCGACGGCAAGCGTTATCCCACCTGGCACCCGGCCTCGGTGGTCAACCCGGCCACCGGTGAGCCGTGCACCTTCGGCCACGAACATGGTCCCGACCCCCGTGGCTCGAACATCTACCAGTGGGTGGCGCACCAGTTCGCCCACCCGTCGTTCCAGGGGGCGGCCGGGATCCCGTTCGGCTTCGCCGGAGAGGCACTCGACGGCGCAGTGGCCGCCGACCCGTCGCTGACTCCACGTCACGAGGATCACGTCGGGCACAAGATCGACTACGCCAACGACGTGGCCCTGCTCGACACCGGCGGCAACCCGCTCGGCGTCACCTGTGACTACCTGTTCAAGTTGCACCAGGGCACCCACTCGCCCGACGCGCTGTCCAACAACGTCCACGAGCTGATCTACGCCATGCAGTGCTCCGACGGGACCGCGGTGCTGTCGACGACATTGGTGCCCTTCGGGGCGCCAGGTGAATACCAGTCATCGTGCGCCCCGAACACCACCCGTAGCGCCGGCACCACGCCGGGCTACCCGTCCGGTGGCGGTGGCCGGCTGATCCCGGACAGGGCGTGCATCGAGAGCCAGATCCTGGTGCCCGCCAGCAGGGGTTCGGCGTTCTGGGCCATCTACGAGAACTGGCAGGCCGACACCGGTCTCGGCGACGGCGACCTGGTTGCGTACGACGCCGACTTCGCCGTGTTCAACCCGAGCCGGTACGCGGCGGGCGACGGCACCACGACCATCGCCCGCGTTCTAGACACCTGCTGGGAGGTGGAGGCCAACGGGGACACCGCCAACCGGCGACCCTGCCCCGACGAGACGGACGGCGAGCCGTTCTTCTGCACCTGGGACGACCCGCGGTCGCCCTTCGACGGCGCCTACCGGGAGCTGTTCATCGGGCAGACCACGATCCGCAACGCCGGCGGGCCGACCGTCTGGTACACCGACCCCTTCGGCGGCAACCCGTCGACGACGGCATTCCCCGGGTCGATCCGCCAGCATGTGGCCTCGGTCGACAACTCCGACCGCCCCGAAGTGGCCCGCCGACTCTTCGGCCGTGGCACCGCGCCCGACTACTACGGCGTCCACGCGCCGAACTAGGTCGCCGCATCGTGGTACCGCCGTCGCCCCTCGGGGCGGCGGCGGTATTTGGTATTTGGTACTCAGTGTTCAGAAGCGAGGAAGTCGACGTCGTACCTAGTACCTAGTACCTAGTACTTAGTACCTAGTACTTACTACCTAATGGGTAGCAGCTTGGCTTCCTTAGACTTGATACTGCTACGCTTAGATTTCTTGGCATAGGGCGCCGGGTGGGGGCGTTGACCACAGCGGTACGCACGCTCATCGGAGAGAACTCCCTCACATGGACATCAACACGTTCACCCAGAAGTCCCAGCAGGCGATCCTCGGCGCTCGCGACGCCGCAGCCCGGCGCAACCATCAGGCGGTCTCCCCCGCCCACCTGCTCGAGGCCCTCCTGGGGCAGGGCGACACCCTCTTCTACCCGGTGCTCAACAAGCTCGGCGTCAACCCTGCCGACCTGCGCCAGGCAGTGGAGCGCATCCTGGAACGCATCCCCAAGATCTACGGCGACGCCGGCGAGGTCGCCTTCGCCGCCGACACCGTCGCCATCCTCGATGCGGCGGACGCCGAGCGCGTCGCCCTCAAGGACGAGTACACCTCCATCGAGCACATCGTGCTGGCGCTGGCCTCGGCACGCGGCGAGGTCGGGGAGTTGCTGCGCAGCAGCGGCGTCACCAAGGACGCCGTCCTCGGTGCCCTCGCCGAGGTCCGCGGCGCCCAGCGGGTGACCAGCCAGAACCCCGAGGACACCTTCGCCGCCCTGGAGAAGTACGGGCGTGACCTGGTGGCCCTCGCCGCCGCAGGCAAGCTCGACCCGGTGATCGGTCGCGACGACGAGATCCGGCGGGTCATCCAGGTGCTGTCGCGGCGCACCAAGAACAATCCGGTGCTCATCGGCGAGCCCGGCGTGGGGAAGACCGCCATCGCCGAGGGCCTCGCCACCCGCATCGTCGACGGCGACGTCCCGGTGAGTCTGCAGAACAAGCGCATCGTCGCTCTCGACCTGGGGGCGATGGTGGCCGGCGCCAAGTACCGCGGCGAGTTCGAGGAGCGACTCCAGGCGGTGCTCAAGGAGATCACCGCCGCCGAGGGCAACGTCATCACCTTCATCGACGAGATGCACACCATCGTCGGAGCCGGCGCCGCCGAGGGCGCCATGGACGCCTCCAACATGCTCAAGCCGATGCTGGCTCGCGGTGAGTTGCGCATGATCG
>CAZOGW010000011.1:8388-42795 GCA_964579415.1 uncultured Acidimicrobiaceae bacterium
GATCGGCGCCACCACCCTCGACGAGTACCGAAAGCACGTGGAGAAGGATGCCGCACTGGAGCGGCGCTTCCAGCCGGTGCTGGTGTCGCCCCCCTCGGTGGAGGACACCATCGGTATCCTGCGGGGCCTCAAGGAGCGCTACGAGGTCCACCACGGCGTCCGCATCACCGACTCCGCCCTGGTGGCCGCCGCCGTCCTCTCCGACCGCTACATCACGGCACGCCACCTCCCGGACAAAGCCATCGACCTCGTCGACGAGGCGGCCTCGCGGCTACGCATCGAGATCGACTCCATGCCCGAGGAGATCGACGAGCTGGAGCGGCGGCGCCGCCAGCTCGAGATCGAGAAGAACGCCCTGGCGAAGGAGACCGACCGCGCCTCGAAGGAGCGCCTCGCCGCCATCGACCAGCAGCTCGCAGACCTCGGCGAGGACCTCGACCGCCTCATGGGCCACTGGCAGCTGGAGAAGGACCGCATCGATCACACCCGGTCGCTCAAGCAGCAGATCGAGGAGGCCCGCACCGCCGCCGACCGCGCCGAGCGCGCCGGAGACCTGCAGCGCGCCGCCGAGCTGCGTTACGGCACCCTCCCCACCCTGGAGCACGACCTGACCGACAGCCAGGCCACCCTGGAGAAGCTCCAGGCCGAGGGTGCCATGCTCAAGGAGGAGGTCGGCGAGGAGGATGTCGCCGAGGTGGTGAGCCGCTGGACCGGCGTCCCCGTCTCCCGGCTGCTCGAGGGCGAGATCCAGAAGCTGCTGCGCCTCGAGGAGCACCTCCACCAGCGGGTGGTCGGCCAGAACGCCGCGGTCGCCGTGGTGGCCAACGCCATCCGCCGCTCCCGCGCCGGGCTGTCCGACCCCAACCGGCCCATTGGGTCGTTCGTGTTCCTCGGTCCCACCGGTGTCGGCAAGACCGAGCTGGCGCGGGCCCTGGCCGAGTTCCTCTTCGACGACGAGCGGGCCATGGTGCGCCTCGACATGTCGGAGTACATGGAGAAGCACTCGGTGAGCCGCCTCATCGGGGCACCGCCCGGCTACGTCGGCTACGACGAGGGCGGGCAGCTCACCGAGGCGGTGCGGCGCCGCCCCTACTCGGTGGTACTGCTCGACGAGGTGGAGAAGGCCCACCCCGACGTGTTCAACGCACTGCTCCAGGTGCTCGACGACGGCCGCCTCACCGACGGCCAGGGCCGCACGGTCGACTTCACCAACGCGGTTCTCATCATGACCTCCAACCTGGGCTCGGAGTTCATCGACCCCGACCTCCCCGACGAGATGGTGGCGGAGCGGGTGATGGGCGTGGTGCGGAGCCACTTCCGCCCCGAGTTCCTCAACCGTGTGGACGACCTGGTCGTGTTCGACCGGCTCACCAAGGAGAACCTGCGTGAGATCGTCGGCATCCAGTTCGCCCTGCTGGAGAAGCGCCTCGCCGGACGCTCCATATCGCTGGTGCTCACCGCCGGCGCCGGCGACTGGCTGGCGGAACACGGCTACGACCCCAGCTACGGCGCTCGCCCGCTGAAGCGCCTCATCCAGACCGAAATCGCCGACAGGCTCGCCCTCGAGATCCTCGACGGGACGTTCGCCGACGGCGACAGCATCGAGGTGGCGGTCGGCGAGACCGGATTGGTGTTCAGCAAGGCCCCCTGAAGCGGGGGAGGTACTTGGTACCTGGTACGTGGTACCCCAAGTAAGACGAGGGGCGGGACGCATTGCGTCCCGCCCCTCGTCTCACCTACAAAGGAGTCGCTCGGTGCCGAAACCCCCCGTACCGGCATCGAGCGACCCCTTTGAATCTGTCCCCCTGACCAGATCCCCCGGTAGTGCTCAATGTACGAGGTCCGGCCTCTAGCGGCCATGAGTCGAAAGGCTCATTCGGCCGGCGGAAGTCCCCGGATCGGTACCAGGTGCTCCCAAGCCGGCACCGGATGGTCGACGCCGTAGCCTTTCTCGCGCCATCTTTCCCTTGCGCTCTCTGCCAAAGCAAGGTAGTTTGCAGTACAAGCTACCGTGTTTACCACGGAAGCTGTTCTTCACGGCACCGACGGAACCTGGGCCGACCTGCGGATCGAGATGATGGACCACAGCTCTCAGCTCCTCAAGGGAGTCCTCGACATGTGCCTCCTGGCGGTGATCGCCGAGGAGCCCAGCTACGGCTACGAGATGGTCGACAAGCTGCAGCGTCGGGGCCTCGCCCTGGTGAGCGAGGGCAGCATCTACCCCCTCCTCAGCAGGCTGCAGAAGCGAGGGCTCATCGAAGGGTCGTTCGTGGAGTCCTCCCAGGGACCGCCCCGGAAGTACTACCGCATCGCTCCGGCCGGGCGGCGGCAACTTCGGGAGTGGACCGTCGAATGGGAACGTTTGTCCAAGGGAGTGCAGGAGGTGTTGAGTGGAGGCGATCATGACTGACCAACGTCGCGTCGACGAGATCCTCGAAACATGCCTCACCTACTGGAAGTCAACCGGCGTGACCGCATCGACCGCCGACGACATGCGACGCGAGATCGAGCCGCACCTGCGCCAGGCGGTGGCGGAGGGCAGGGACCCCTCCGTGGTCGTCGGAGACGACATCGCAGCCTTCGCCGAGTCGTGGGCCGCCGAGTGGCGGGACCCGGCACGCCGCTGGGACACCGAGCCGCATCGGGAGCCCCGCAAGAGCCGCGGCCTCGGCCCGCTGCTGGCGCTCGGCGCCGGCATCGCCGCCCTGCTGGCCCTGCTCGCAATCTTCGGACCCAAGGAGGAGACCGTGGACGACATCGAGACATTCAGGTGGATCTGGCTGGGCGTCGCCATCCTGCTCGGCATCGGGGAGTTGCTCTCCGCCGGGCTGTTCATGCTCCCGTTCGCCATCGGAGCCGCCGCCGCCGGGCTGCTCTCGTTCTTCGGCATCTCGATCTGGGCTCAGGTGGGTGTGTTCCTGGTGGTGTCGATCCTGGCGATGCTGGGACTGCGCAGGTATTCCGACAGCGATCGCGAGCCCTCGCTGCCGGTGGGATCGCTGCACTACCGGGACGCCATCGGAGTGGTCACCGAGGACATCGACCCCGTGTCCGGCTCTGGACGGGTACGGCTGGAATCGGAGATGTGGCGAGCATCCACCGATAGCGGCGGCGTCATCGTCGCCGGCACCGAAGTGGTGGTCCAGGAAGTGAGGGGAACCCGGCTCATCGTCACCCCCCGCGGGCCCGGCGAAGGCCACTACGAGCCTTGAAAGGCCGAAGATTCTCGGACAACGACAACTAGAGGAAGGAGAAGCACATGGACCTCGCAGTAGTGGTCGTCGCACTCGTGGTCATCCTGGTGGTGATGTACGCGGCCCTCGGCCTCAAGATCGTCAGGCAGCACGAACTGGCGCTCATCGAGAGGTTCGGCAAGTACCGCGCCACGCTCGACCCGGGACTGCACCTCATCGTGCCGTTCATCGACAAGTTGCGCCGTGTGGACATGCGCGAGATCGTGGTCGACGTCCCACCGCAGGAGGTCATCACCAAGGACAACGTTGTGGTCACGGTCGACGCCGTCGTCTACTACCAGGCGACCGATCCGCAGCGGCTGGTGTACAAGGTGCAGAACTTCGTCCTGGCCGCCACCAAGTTGGCCCAGACCAACCTGCGTAACGTGGTCGGCGATCTCGACCTGGACCAGGCGCTGACCTCACGGGACACCATCAACCACCAGCTCAGGGACATCCTCGACGAGGCGACGGACGCCTGGGGTACCAAGGTGGTGCGTGTCGAGATCCAGCGCATCGACCCGCCGGCGGACGTCACCGACGCCATGCACCGTCAGATGAAGGCGGAGCGGGTGCGGCGAGCGGTCGTCACCGAGGCCGAAGGTCAGCGGAGTGCGGAGATCCTCCGCGCCGAGGGTGTCAAGCAGTCGCAGATCCTCGAGGCCGAGGGCCAGGCAGGCGCCATCCGCGAGGTGGCCGAAGCGGAGAAGTTCCAGAAGCTGACCGTCGCCGAAGGTGAGGGCCAGGCGATCGAGCGGGTCTTCAGCGCCATCCACAACGGCAACCCGACGCCGGACCTGATCGCCATCCAGTACCTGGACGCCCTCAGGGCCGTGGCCGACGGCCGGTCCACCAAGCTGCTGCTCCCGCTGGAGATGAGCGGCATGGCCAGCTCCGTCGCCGCCATCGGGGAGATCTTCAACTCCACCCGCGACAGCGGCGGACCGGCGGCTCCGACGGGCTGACACCCTCCTGCTTCCCCCGGTCGCCCTGCGGCCGGGGGAAGCCGAACCCAGGGTTCCCGACGTCGCTCAGCGTCGTCCACAGCCCAAACTACGCACCCCTCGACGAACCCAGGGTTCCCGACGCCGCTCAGCGACGTCCACAGCCCAAACTACGCACCCCTCGACGAACCCTGGGTTCCCGACGCCGCTCAGCGTCGCCCACAGCCCAAACTACGCACCCCTCGACGAACCCAGGGTTCCCGACGCCGCTCAGCGTCGCCCACGGCCCGAAGTTCGTCGGTACAGCGTCGGCGGATCGTTGTGCGACGCCCGGCGACTCGGGCACGCCCGGCCCGCTCCGGCAGGTGTGCCGGCCTGACTCAGACTTCGTCGTCCGCGGTCACGGCGACGTCGTCGGTGAGATCATCGTCGGTGACCTCGCCATCGTCCCTGGATACCACCTCGTCGGTGGACGCGACCTCGTCGGTGGCAGCGCCCTCGACGATGGACCCGTCGCCGTCGTCAGGAGAGCCCTCCTCGGAGGAGGCACTGTCATCGGGTATCTCGACGCCGGGTGGCCGGGCACCGTAGGCGATGTCCTGGGCCTGGGAGACGACCGGCTGCCGGCGCCACCAAACGAACAGGCCGAGGCCGATGGCGGCGACGATGAGGGCGCCCCACTGGCTGCCGGTGAGGGGACCCATCACCGAATCGGAGACGGTGCCGTTGCGGGCGGCCTCGAGGCGGGTGAAGTCGACCACGAAACGCTGCAGGCCGTACCAGATCGCCCACACCGCGAAGAGCTGCCCGTAGTGACGGCCTGTCCATGATTTGCGCAGCCAGAGCAGCACCCCGAGGAGTACCAGCGCCCCGATCATGTCGTAGAGAGCCGAGTGGTGGTAGATGCCGCAGATGCCGTCGACGGCTTCCTCGACGGTGCATTCCAGCGAGTTGTGCTGGGGGGCGAGGTCGTAACCGGGTCGCACCGCGAACCCGAGGAAGAAGGTGGTGGCACTGCCCAGGTGCTCCACGATGGCCAGGTCGCCGATGCGGCCCACGACGGCGCCGAGCGCCAGCCCGGGGGCGGCGGCGTCGAGCAACGGCAGGGCGGGCATCTTGAGCATGCGCATCCTGATGAGGGCGCCGATGATGCCGCCGGCGTAGCCGCCGAGGATGCTGTAGTCGCCGGAAATGCTGAGGGCGTCGGAGAGCCCGTAGCCGGGGCTGCCGATGTGGGCGGGGACGGTGAAGAAGCGGGCCCCGAGGAGGGACGCCACCAGCGCCCACATGAGCACCGACGTCGCCTTCTCCGTGTCGTACCCGCGGCGGCGCAGCTCGCGCAGCATGAGGATGGCGCCGACCACGAACCCGATCCCGGCGAAGAGCCCGTGCAACGAGAGGCTGAGCGGGCCCAGCTCGAAGATGGGGATGGGGGGATAGGAGATGGCAGCCAGCACGGGGGCAGGATATCCGCTGGGGTGGGCAACCGGGGGCACCAACTAGCCTGCCGGCCACCGCCATCCGAGAGCGGGTGCGAACGAGGAGAGTTGCCGTGGACCCGAAGCACGCCGCCGAACGGCGATTCGCCGAGGTGGAGCAGGAACTGCGGGACATCTCGCGGTGGCTCTACGACAACCCGGAGATCGCATTCCAGGAACACGCCTCGTCGGCGCGGCTCGCCGAGTTCCTCGCCGCCAACGGTTTCGACGTCACCTTCCCGGCGTGGGGATTGGACACCGCCTTCGATGCCGTCGCCGGCCCGGCGGATGCCCCCGAGGTGGTGATCTGTGCCGAGTACGACGCCCTCCCCGAGGTGGGGCACGCCTGCGGCCACAACATCATCGCCACCGCGGCAGCCGGGGCCGGAGCAGCCCTGGCGCCGATCGCCGGCGACCTGGGCGTCCGGGTTCGGGTGCTGGGCACACCCGCCGAGGAGGCCTACGGGGGCAAGGTGGACCTGATAGACGCCGGAGCCTTCCGCACCGCCACCGCGGCGATGATGGTCCACCCCTCGCCGGAGAACACCGTCGACCCCGCCTTCCTCGCCGTGGCCCACATCGACATCGAGTTCCGGGGTAAGGAGTCGCACGCCTCGTTCGCACCGCAGGTGGGCCGCAACGCCCTCGACGCCGCAGTGCAGGGCTACGTGAACGTGTCGATGCTGCGCCAGGCGCTCTACCCCACCGACAAGGTCCACGGCGTGATCACCTACGGCGGTGGCGCCCCCAACGTGATCCCGTCGTTCACCTCGCTGTCGTTCTACGTGCGGGCCGCCACGATGAAACGTCTCGAGGAGCTTCGCCCCCGGGTGGAGCAGTGCTTTCACGCCGCCGCGCTGGCTACGGGCTGCACCGTCGAGATCAAGCCCCGAGGCCACATCTACACCGAGATGGTCAACAACCCGGTGATGGTCGACCTGTACGCCGCCAACAGCTCCGATCTGGGAAGGCCGATGGGGACTGCCGCCGCCCTCGACCCGTCGCGGTCCGGGTCGACCGACATGGCGAACGTCTCACGTGAGGTGCCCACCATCCACCCCATGCTCGACATCAACCCTGGCACGGCCGTCAACCATCAACGCGAGTTCGCCGCCCACACCGTCACCGCCGACGGCGAGCGGGCAATCCGCGACGGAGCCCTGGCCATGGCCTTCACCGTCATCGACCTGGCGACCGGGAACCGCTGGTCCGAGCTCTGACGGCGCCCGGCACCACGGGCCCCGATCAACCGTCGAGTCGCGGCCTGCCGATCCACAGGGCGGTGAGCACCACCGCCACCCCGGTCGCCTGCAGCAGGTTGAGCTGCTCGTGGGCGACGACGATGCCGATCAGCAACGCCACCACGGGAATGAGGAGGGTGAGCAGGGTGACCTGCGCCACCGGGAGCTTCCCGATCCCGGAGAACCAGCATGCGTAGGCGAGGGCGGTCCCGAGGACGAGGAGCCAGGCGTAGCCGCCCAGGTTGGCGGCGGTGAGGGCGGGGGGAGCACCCTCGACGAGGAGCGCCACCGGGGCGAGAAGGACGCCGCCGGCGACGAGCTGCCAGGAGGTGAAGGCCAGCAGCGTTGTGGGCGGGGACCACCTCTTGACGAGCACGGTGCCGCCGGCGAACGACACGGCGCCGCCGAGGGCGGCGGCGACACCGAGAGGGTCGAGGGCGGCATCGGGTCGCAGCACCAGCAGGGACACACCGACCACGCCGAGGAGGCCGGCGACGACGATGCGCCGCCGCATCGCCTCTCCGAGGAGGATCGCCGCCAGCACCGCGGCGATGAGGGGCTGGATGGCGGCGATGGTGGCGGCGACACCTCCGGGCAGCCGGTAGGCGGCGGCGAAGAGGAACCCGAAGAAGAGCCCGAAGTTGAGGCCGCCGAGCACCGCCGAGCGCAGCCACCACACTCCGCGCGGTAGCTCGCGAGCCACCACCAGCACCAGCAATCCGGCCCCGAGGGCACGCAGCGCGCCGGTCAGCAGCGGACGTCCCGGTGGAAGGAACTCGGTGGTGACGTAGTAGGTGGTCCCCCACAGCACCGGCGCCAGCGCGGTGACGAGCGAGGTCCCGACGGCGCTCCGCGGCGCCCTGCCCTGGTCGGTCATGCCGTGTCAGTCCGGGCTGGTCGGGGTCACGGCAACCACCCTCGCAGTGGGCAGGTATCCGGTATCCGGTATCCGGCAACAAGTACCGAGCCGACGACGCCACGGGTACCGGGCTGTCGAGGTGCCTCCCAGATACGACAGCAATCGCACGTCGGCTGGCGCGGTTCGTCCATCATGGGGCGCATGCGGGGACCTTATCCGATCGCACGTGCCCGCAGGACCGGGGCAAAGTCGCCATGACCAAGACCAATGCCATCCGGCTCATCGAGCGGGCCGGGATCGCCCACGAGCTCCGCTCCTACGAGATCTCCATGGAGGAGTTCAGCGCCGAAGCGGTGGCCGAGCTGATCGGGCTGCCGGCCGATCAGGTATTCAAGACGCTGGTGGCGACCGGGCCCGACGGAGGCGCCGTGTTCGCGGTGATCCCCGCCGACGCCTCCCTCGACCTGAAGGCGCTGGCGAAGGCAGCCGGCGCCCGCTCGATGAGCCTGGTGTCGGTGCGGGAGGTGGAACCGCTGACCGGTTACCGCCGAGGCGGGGTCACCGCCATCGGGGCCCGCCGGGAGCTGCCGGTGTTCCTCGAGGAGGCGGCGGTCCTGTCCGACACCATCGCCGTCTCCGCGGGACTGAAGGGTCTTCAGGTGGTCCTCGCCACCGACGACTACATCGCCCTCACCGGGGCCACGGTTGCCGACATCACCACCCGCGCCGGACCCTGACGGGACGCCCGACGAGCGGGACATCGGGGCATGCGCCATCCCGCCCGCCCTTAGACTCCGGGGCGCCACTCGCGAAAGGGCTCTGCATGTCCGCCACGATCGTCGTCGGTACCCAGTGGGGTGACGAAGGCAAGGGGAAGGTGATCGACGTCCTCTCCGAGGACGCCGACATGGTGGTGCGCTACCAGGGCGGTAACAACGCCGGGCACACCATCGTCGTCGGCGACGAGCGCTTCGCCCTCACCCTGATCCCCTCCGGCGTCCTCTACCCCAACGTGACGCCGGTGATCGGCAACGGCTGCGTCGTCGACCCGGCGGTACTGCTGGGCGAGATGGCCACCCTCTCGGAGCGGGGCATCGACCCGTCGCGGTTGCGGCTGTCGGGCAACGCCCACCTCATCATGCCCTACCACCGCAAGCTGGACGCGGTGATGGAGCGGTTCCTCGGACGCCAGCAGATCGGCACCACCAAGCGTGGCATCGGCCCGGCCTACACCGACAAGTACTCCCGACAGGGCATCCGGGTCCAGGACCTCTTCGACCCGAAGATCTTCCGCTCCAAGCTGGAGGTGGCCCTCAAGGAAAAGAACAAGATTCTCACCAAGGTCTACAACCAGATGCCGATGGACCTGGAGCCCATCTGCGAGGAGTACCTGGAATTCGCCGACCGGCTCCACGAGCACGTCGCCGACGCCTCCCTTCTGGTGTGGGAGGCGATCCGCGACGGCAAGACGGTGCTCTTCGAGGGCGCCCAGGCGACGCTGCTCGATATCGACCACGGCACCTACCCGTTCGTCACCTCGTCGAACCCCACCGCCGGCGGTGTCGGCCCCGGTGTCGGCATCGGGCCCACCGCCATCGACCGTGTGGTCGGTGTGGCCAAGGCATACATATCCCGGGTGGGCAGCGGGCCATTCCCCACCGAGTTGGACAACCCCATCGGGGAGAAGATGGTGGAGATCGGCGGTGAGTTCGGGACCGTGACCGGGCGCCGCCGCCGCTGCGGTTGGCTCGACGGCGTGGCGCTGCGCTACGCGGTGCGCATCAACGGCCTCACCGAGATCGCCCTCACCAAGCTGGACGTGCTGTCGCACTTCGAGACGCTGCGGGTGGCCACCGCCTACGACTCGCTGGACCACCGCCACACCGAGTTCCCCCGGCAGCAGCGGGTCCTCTACAACTGCCACCCCGTCTACGACGATCTGGGCGGCTGGAACACGGACATCTCCGGGATCACCGACTACCGCGACCTACCCAAGCAGGCACAGCAGTACGTCGAATACGTCGAGGAACTGGCAGGGGTCCCGGTCACCATGGTGTCGGTGGGGCCCTCCCGCGCCGCGACGCTGACCCGGAGTTGAGCAGGTGTGCCCGGGCATCACCGGTCACATCCGGAGCGGGGAGTACTTGGTACTTGGTACTTGGTATCTGGTCTGGCGACCGTCCCGCTTCTCGTAGTACGTAGTACGTAGTACGTAGTACCGGCCCTGCGATACACTCTGACCCGCTGTGCGCACCCAGGTCACCCCCCGATGAACGTCCTGCTTCTGGGCGGAGGTGGCCGGGAGCACGCCATCGGGTGGAAGCTGGCGCAAAGCCCGCGGTTCGGGTCGCTGATCTCGGCACCGGGGAACCCGGGACTGGCCGACCTGGGCGAGGTGTTGCCGGGCTTTCCCCACACCGACCCTGAGGCGGTCACCGAGTTGGCGCGGGACCGCCGTGTCGACCTGGTGGTGGTCGGCGAGGAGGCGCCGCTGGCCGCCGGGGTGGTCGATGTGCTCACCGCCGCCGGAATCCCCGCCTTCGGCCCCACCCGGGCCAACGCCCGCCTGGAGTCGTCCAAGTCGTTCGCCAAGGACGTCATGCGCCGCGCCGGCGTGCCCACCGGCGCCGCCCACGTCTTCGACGACGCCGCCTCGGCACTAGAGCACCTCGAAACCGCGCCGAGGCCGTACGTCGTCAAAGCCGACGGGCTCGCCGCCGGCAAGGGCGTCCTCGTCACCGGGGACGTCGACGCCGCCCGCGCCTGGGTGCATCGCTGCTTCGGTGGCGGCTTCGGTGAGGCCGGCAACCGTGTGGTCGTCGAGGAGCACCTCACCGGCGACGAGGTATCGGTGTTCGCCATCTGCGACGGGACCAGGGCGCTGCCGCTGGCGCCGGCCCGGGACCACAAGCGCCTCGGCGACGGCGACACCGGGCCCAACACCGGCGGCATGGGTTGCTTCTCCCCCGTCGACGACCTGCCTCCCGACCTGGTGGAGACGACGATGCGCGACATCGTCGAGCCGGTGCTGGCGACCCTGTCCGCCGACGGCACGCCCTACCGCGGGTTCCTTTACGCCGGCCTGATGCTCACCGGGGACGGGCCGCAGGTGATCGAGTTCAACTGCCGCCTCGGCGACCCGGAGGCGCAGGTGCTCCTACCCCGGTTCGAGGGCGATCTGCTCGAGCTGGCGGCCGCCGGGGCCGCCGGGAGCCTCCCCGATCATCCCCTGTCGTGGAGCCCGCAGGCGGCGGTGGCGGTGGCGCTGGCCGCCCCCGGCTACCCGGAGGCCCCGCAGAAGGGATCCCTGATCGAAGGGCTCGACCAGGTGCCCTCGGATACGGTCGTCTTCCACGCCGGTACCGCCCGGACCGACGACGGGCTCGTCACCGCCGGGGGGCGAGTCCTCTACGCCGTCGCTCTCGGCGACGACCTGGAACAGGCCCGGCACCGGGCATACGCCACTGTCGACCGAATCCGCTTCGACGGCATGCAGTACCGCACCGACATCGGCGGCGGCGCCAGAACAGAAATCGAGAGGAGCACGGTGTGAAGGTTGCCATCCTGATGGGCTCGGAGAAGGACGCCGACAAGATGCGGCCCGCCGCCGACGTGCTCGACGAGTTCGGCGTGGAGAGCGAAACCCACGTGATGTCGGCCCACCGCACCCCGGCCAGGGTGGCCCAGTTCGCCACCGCGGCCCGCGACGCCGGTTTCGGCGTCGTCATCTGCGGTGCCGGCAAGGCCGCCCACCTCGCCGGCGCCGTCGCCGCCCACACCACTCTTCCAGTCATCGGTGTGCCCATCGCCGCCGGCGGGCTCGGCGGCCTCGACGCCCTCCTCTCCACCGTGCAGATGCCAACCGGCATCCCGGTCGCGACGGTGGCGGTGGACTCGGCGGCCAATGCCGGTTACCTGGCCGTGGCCATCCTGGCGGTAACGGACGCCGCGCTGGCGGCACGGCTCGACGGCTACCGGAGCGAGCTGGCCGGATGATCCCCCGCTACACCACGCCGGAGATGTCCGCCTTGTGGAGTGAGGCACACAAGCTGGCGGTGTGGAAGGAGGTGGAGACCCTGGTCGTCGAGGCCTGGGTCGCCGAAGGAGTCGCCCCCTCCGGGGTGGCGGAAGCGCTGCGAGCCGCTCCCGAGGTGGACCCGGATGCATGGAAGGAACGGGAGGCGGTCACCAACCACGACGTCGCCGCTTTCGTCGACCTGCTGGCGGCGTCGGTGGAAACCGGCGGCGAGTGGGTCCACTACGGCCTCACCTCCTCCGACGTGCTCGACACCGCCCTCGGCGTGCTGATGCGTGACGCCACCGAACTGCTGCTGCAGCGGCTCGGCGAACTGCTCACGGTGGTGAAGCGCCGCGCCTTCGAACATCGGGCCTCGGCGATGATCGGTCGCACCCATGGCATCTGGGCCGAGCCCACCAGCTTCGGTCTCAAGCTGGCCGGCTGGGCCTTCGAGGTGGCCCGCGACATCGAGCGACTTCGCCACGCCGGCGACGGCGCCGCGGTCGGAAAGATCTCCGGCGCGGTGGGCACGTACGCCCACACGCCGCCCTCGATCGAGGACTTCGTGTGCGGCCGCCTCGGCCTCGGTGTCGAGCCGGCCTCGACGCAGGTGGTCGCCAGGGATCGCCATGCCGAGCTGCTGTCGACGCTGGCCCTGGTGGGGGCCACCCTGGAACGGTTCGCCACCGAGATCCGCCACCTGCAGCGCAGCGAGGTGGGGGAGGTCCGGGAGTCCTTCGGCCCCAGGCAGAAGGGTTCGTCGGCGATGCCGCACAAACGCAACCCGATCGCCTCCGAGAACGCCACCGGCATCGCCCGGCTGCTGCGCGGCTACGCCGGGGCCGGCCTGGAAGATGTCGCCCTGTGGCACGAGCGCGACATCAGCCACTCGTCGGTGGAGCGGGTCGCCCTGGTCGATGCCTTCCTCGCCCTCGACTACACACTGGTGCGGATGACCCGCCTCATCGACGATCTGGTAGTCGACACCGAACGCATGGCGGCCAACCTGGAGGCGACCCGAGGCCTGGTGTTCTCCCAGGCCGTCCTGTTGGCACTGGCCGAAACCGGGATGAGCCGCGACCAGGCCTACCGCATCGTCCAGCGCAACGCCCTCGCCACCTGGGACGGAGGGGAGAGCCTGCACGACCTTCTCGCCGCCGACCCCGACGTCACCCTCGACCCGGGCACACTCGGCGCCTGCTTCTCAACCGGCCGCTTCCTGGGCAACACCACCGTCGTGTTCGACCGCCTCGCCGCGCTTGAGGTCGACGGATGATGGATAGCGCATGGGACGCTGCCGTGCCCGACCTGCCTCGGTGGGTGGAGGTACGGTCGATGCTGCTGCACGACGCGGCGCGGCTGATGGGAGCGCCCTCGGGGGGTGTGGTGGTCGATCTCGAGGGGGAGACCGCCGGGGTGGTCGGGCTCCCTACCGCTGAGGTGCTCGGCGAGGCTTTGGCTTTGCTGGTTCCCGATGCCGACGTGCTCGTCGTCGCCGAGAGCCTGACCCACGTTCGGTCGCTGCTGCCCGACCGCAACCCGCGGCGTGCCGTGATCCACGGGCCGCTCCAGGTAACCGCCGCCGCACCGGACCCGACCGTCGAGATCGGCGAGGTTGACGACGCCCTGCTGGCGTCGCTGCCACCGGAGTTGGCAGAGGAGGTCGACGGTGCCCGCCTGGTCGCGGTGCGCCGGGTCGCCGGGCAGCCGGTGGCGGCGTGTGCCTCGTGGTGGCCCACCGAGACGCTGTGGGATGTCGGGATCGACACCCTGGAGAGCCACCGCCGCCAGGGCCACGCCCGGGCGTGTTTCCGCGCCCTGGCCTCGCACCTGGCCGGAGAGGGCCTGCGACCGGTGTGGGGCGCCTACGAGGACAACCCCCCCTCGCTGGAGATGGCCGCTTCCCTCGGCTTCGAGCCCACCGACGAACTCTGGGTCTTCGACGTACCTAGTACTTAGTACCTAGTACTTAGTACCCATCAGTTCGCGTTCGAGGTCGGCTCGTTGAAGCTGACGACGAAGTGGGCGGTGAACCGATTGCCGATCTGGGTCGCCGAGCCCGCGACGGCCTCGAACACCTCCAGGTCCTCCGACTGGTCTTCGAACAGCTCCCCCACGGCGGCCATGTCGACGTAGAGCACCAGGCCCTCGCCGGGCAACTCGGCGTCGAGTCTCTGGTAGAGCTCGGAGTCGATGAGGAGGTCGCCGGTGGCGTCCGTCACCGCGCTCTCGCCGGTGCCGATGATGATGTAGTCGTCGGTGACCCTCACGGCACCGAGGGGGAACCCCTCGACGGTGATCAGCGAAGCCTCGTCGCCGGGCTCGACGCTGACGCCGAAACCGGAGGCGAGCCCGACCAACTCGTCGACGAGTCCCTGTCCCGACGCCTGGTCCACGATCCCCAACGCCACGGCGAAAGATGCCTCGACCGGGATGAGGAACTGCGGGTCTCCCGCGGCGGGCGTGACGGCCAGCTCGAACCCGCCGGTAAGCGTTTCGAAGAGCCTCTCCACCAGCGCGGCGACCATCGGGTCACCGGACGTCATGCCTTCGAGCATGGTGTCGTACTCGTCCTGGCCCATCTCCATGAACAGATCGCCGAGGGACTCGTCGGTGTCGAGCGCCAGGCCGAAGTAGGCGGCGGTGCCCGCGGGGAGAGCGTCGCGGAAGGGCGACGGGCCGATCTCACGAAGGAAGGCGGGTGGAGTGTCACCGTCAGCTTCGGCAGAGGTGATCACGGCGGAGACATCCATCGCGATACCGGACGGGGTGAGGCCGACACCGGCGGCGACGTGGCCGTCGATGTCGAGCTGGGCGAGGTCCTCGAGCTCAGGGTCGTCGCCTGCCGCCTCGGAGATGGCGCCCAGGTCGAAGTAGAACCAGAGTCCCTGATCGACAACGTCCGCCGTGGCCGCGGCGAACTCCTCGTTGCCGGTGATCGACTCCCCACCGGCGGCGGTGGCGGTCGCCTCGTCGAGCAGTGCCTGACTGGATGTGACGAGGAGAAGTCCCTCCCGCACCGAGATGTAGGGGGCGTCGTCGTCGGAACCCACCCGCAGGATGTCGCCGTCCTCGTCGGGGATCACGGTCGCCGTCTCCTCACCCGACTCCTCGATGTAGCCGGGGAGCTTCTCGTAGACGAACTGGCGCGCCCCGTCCTCGTCCCGCAGCGAGATGGCGGCGACGATGGTGGGGACGCCCTCGTCCGTGGTAGCGGCCAGGTCCCTCATCCCCAGCGCGGCGGAGCGGCCGATCCACGGGTAGACCTCCTCCTCGAGGTCGATGTCGGACTCCTCGGCGATGGCATCCTCGAGAGCGCCGATCAGGTCGTCGACCGTCTCCACGGGCTCGTCGGTCTCCAGTTCGGCGGTGAGCTCGTCGGAGAAGGCGGCAATGGCCCGGTCGACACCTTCGGTGTCCTCGAAGCCGAGCAGGTCGATGCCGACGACGAACTCCATGTCCGCCGGGATGGCGCGCAGGGCCTCGTCGGCGTCGCCACGGGCGCGCTGCACGAACCATATGCCGCCCACCACGACGGCGGCAGCGAGCACCACGCCGCCGACGACCATGAGCGGTTTGACGCTCTTGCCGGTGGCGCCCGCCGCTGCGGCGGTTGCCTCCGGTGCCTGGTCCACGGACCCCTCGGATGCATCGTCGGCGGCGACTCCCGCGGCGACGGACTCGGGGACCACACCGGCGTCGATCGGCTCGATCGGGACGGTCACGTCTGCGGGCGGCTCCACCGGAATCTCGGTGGAGGATTCGCCGACCTCGGCCGCCACATCGCCGGCATCCTCGACGGAGTCCGTGGCGGTGTCACCGGCGGCGTCGGCCACGGCGTCACCCGCCGCCTCGACGGGCTGCACCGCATCAGCGGCGGGCTGATCGGGCGTGAGGCCCTCGTCGGGGGTGTTCTCGTTGTCCATGGCGTGACGGATCCTCGGAGGTAGGGGCGGGGTGGCCGCCATTGTTCCAGGGCCTGGGCGCTAGCGCCAAGACGCGCGGCAGGTGTCAGCCCTGCTCGACGGCGGCGACGCGCCGGATCGAATCCTCCGCACCGAGCCGATCCAGAGTGACGCCCCCCGCGGCGCGGACGTCCTCGACCTGCCGGGCCAGGTCACCGGAGGAGATGAGACGGTAGATGTTGTCGCCGGGGCAGCTGGTGGAGGCAAGGTCGCGGTGACCGCCGATGGTCGACGGATCGACGGAGAACTCGGTGGCGCCCCACGCCAGCATGGCGGCGAGGGCCTCCCGCTGGGCGTCGGGGAAGGGCTGCTCGTCGAAGTGTCCCTCGCAGCAGATGAGCAGGTGCCCGGTGGGGTCGTAGGTGGTGGCGGTGTCCCCGACGGCGTTGTGGTCCCGTCCCTCGTAGACGTTGCCCTCGGCGTCGATCATGTAGTGGTAGGCCAGGTCGGGCCAGCCGCGGTCGCGCTGGTGGAAAACCTGGTGGCTGCGGATGTGGCTCGGTGCATCGGCGTTGACGGCGAGGTACGCGGCGGTGTGGTGGACCGTCATCCGTTCGATGCTGTGCGGCCGCAATTCCCCCCGCACCTCGGCGGCGCCCCATCCCACCCGGGCGATGACGGCGAGCGGCGTCGCCGGTGCGGCCGTGGTGGTCGTCGGCGGCTGCGTCGAGGTCGTGGTGGTGGTTTCGGCCTCGGTGGTCGTGGTCGGTGCCGCGGTGGTGGTTGTCGTGGATGTCGATGTCGTGGATGTGGTGCCCGGCGCGGCGAGGGTGGTCCCCGGGGGCGAGTCCGGTGACGGGCGCAGCGCCCATCCCAGTCCACCGGCGACGGCCGCTGCGACCACGGCGAGCAGTCCGATGAGGCGCCGCCGGCCCGGGTCGGGAACTGTCACCGGTTCCTCATCCAGCGGGCCGACTGGTCGAACTGGGCGTCGAGGAAGGCGCGCAGCGGCCCGGTCACGTCCATCTCGTCGAGCGCCTCACCCATGCAGCGCAGCCAGTCCTCCACCTCCTCCTCGCCGATGGAGAACGGAAGGTGGCGCATCCGCAGGCGGGGGTGGCCCCGCTTCTCGACGTACCGCGGCGGGCCGCCCATCCACCCGGAGAAGAACTCGAACAGCTTGCGGCGGGAGTTGGTGTCGTCCCGGGGAACCATGGCTCGCAGTGTCGGGGCCGATGCGTCGATGCGGTCGTAGAACCGCTCCGCCAGCTCGCGCACACGCTCCTCGCCCCCGATCTCCTCGTAGGGCGTGGGCGCCTCTCCCCACTCGTGAGCTTCGCGTCGAACCGGTCCCGGCTGCATCACGGGAAGGATAAGACCGTCCGGGTGGTTGCCGGAGCTAGCCGCCGCAGCGCCTGCGCGGTGGCAGCCGCCGGCTCCACTGCGGGCGATCTGGCGCCGCCGGCTCGCCACTACCATCCCCACCCGTGGCGGGACTAGCGCATCTGGCCTCCGGGAAGGTCCGGGACAACTACGTCGTCGACGAGGACCGCCTCCTCATCGTGGCGTCAGACCGTATCTCGGCGTTCGACGTGATCCTGCCCACGGCGATCCCGGACAAGGGGCGGGTGCTCACCGGTTTGTCGGTGCACTGGTTCTCCCAGCTCGACACGCCGCATCACCTGCTCTCGACCGATGTCAGCACGCTCGACGGGCTCTCCGACGGCGAGATCGAGGACCTGCAGGGCCGGTCGATGATCGTGCGCCGCGCCGAGGTCATCCCCATGGAGTGTGTGGTGCGCGGATACCTCTACGGGTCGTCGTGGAGCGAGTACAAGGCCGGTGGTGGGCCTACCACCGAACACCTCCCCTCCGGGCTGCGGATGGCGGACCGGCTGCCCCAGCCGATCTTCACGCCGGCCACCAAGGCGGAGAGCGGCCACGACGAGAACCTCACCGCAGCCGGGGCCCGGGCCTACGTCGGCGAGGAGTTGTACGAGGAGCTCAAGGCTCGCTCCATCGCCATCTACCTGGCCGCCGCCGAATACGCCGCCCAGCGGGGGATCATCCTGGCCGACACCAAGTTCGAGTTCGGCCGGGTCGGTGACGAGATCATCCTCATCGACGAGGTGCTCACCCCCGACTCGTCCCGATACTGGCCCGCCGACGCATGGGCGCCCGGGGCGACGATGCCATCGTACGACAAGCAGCCGGTGCGCGACTGGCTCGACGCCCAGGACTGGGACAAGACGCCGCCGGCGCCACACCTGCCAGCCGATGTCGTCGCCGACACCGCCGCCCGCTACGTCGAGGCCTACGAGCGGCTCACCGGGTGCTCTTTCGCCGACTACCTGGCGGGCTCGGCATGAAGTTCCGCGTCTCGATCTCCCGCCGCCAGGGTCTCGCCGACCCCGAGGGGGTGACCACCGCCCGGGCGCTGCGAGATCTGGGCTATCAGGGGGTTGGCGACGTCCACTTCGGGCGCTCCATCGACCTCGAGATCGCCGGCGACGACGAGGAGTCCCTCACCTCCCAGGTCGCCGAGATGTGTGAGCGGCTCCTCGCCAACCCCGTCATCGAGGATTACCGGGTGGAGCGCATCGGATGAGGCCGGTGAGATGAGAGCTGCCGTCGTCGTCTTCCCCGGAAGCAACTGCGAGCACGACGTCGTCCACGCCCTCGGCTCCTACGGCGTCGACGCCGATCTGGTGTGGCACCGCGATACCGACCTGGCCGGCTTCGACGGGGTGGTGCTGCCCGGAGGGTTCGCCCACGGCGACTACCTGCGCACCGGGGCCATTGCTCGCATCTCCCCGGTGATGGCCGAGGTGACCCGCCTCGCCGGCGAGGGTGCCCCCGTCCTCGGCATCTGCAACGGCTTCCAGGTGCTCTGCGAGGCCGGCCTGCTCCCCGGGGCCCTGGTCGCCAATCGTGATCTGCGCTTCATCTGCCGGCCCATCCACCTGCGGGTCGAGTCCACCGATTCCATCCTCACCCGGAACGCGGCCGTCGGAGACGTGCTGCGCATCCCTCTCAACTCCTACGAGGGAAACTTCACCGCGGGGGCGGCCACGCTCGACGACCTGGAGGTCGGCGACCGCGTCATTCTGCGCTACTGCGCCCCCGACGGACGGGTCGACCCGGAGGACCCCGACGCCAACCCCAACGGGTCGGCACGGGCCGTTGCCGGCATCACCAGCGCCGCCGGCAACGTCGCCGGCCTCATGCCCCACCCCGAGAGAGCCTCCGAAGCGTTGCTCGGCTCCGAAGACGGCCGCGTCCTGCTGGCGTCGTTCGTGGCGTCCCTGGACCGCGCTCCCGTCCCCTCATGAGCGGCACCGTCCTCCCGCTGCACCGGCAGCTCGGGATGACCGACGGGGAGTACGACGCCGTCGTCGCCATCCTCGGGCGCGAGCCGGAGCCCGCCGAGCTGGCGATGTACTCGGTGATGTGGTCCGAGCACTGCTCGTACAAGTCCTCCCGCGCCTGGCTGGGCCGCTTCCCCACCGAGGCTCCCTGGGTGGTGGTCGGCCCCGGCGAGAACGCCGGCGTGGTCGACCTCGGCGACGGCTGGCTTGCCGCCCTCCGTATCGAGAGCCACAACCACCCCTCCTTCGTCGAGCCCTACCAGGGCGCCGCCACCGGCGTCGGCGGCATCCTGCGCGACATCTTCACCATGGGCGCCCGCCCGGTGGCGGTGTGGGATCCGCTGCGTTTCGGCTCGCTGGACGACCCTCACAACCGCTACCTGCTCTCCGGCGTGGTGTCGGGGATCGCCGGCTACGGCAACGCCGTCGGCGTCCCCACACTGGGCGGCGAGGTCGAGTTCGACCCCTCCTACGCCGGCAACCCGCTGGTCAACGTGATGGCGCTCGGCCTGCTCAAGCGCGAGCAACTCGTCCTCTCCGGCGCCTCCGGTGTCGGGAACGTTGCCGTGCTCCTCGGCTCTTCCACCGGGCGCGACGGCATCGGCGGCGCCTCCATCCTCGCCTCGGCCAGTTTCGACGAAGGGTCAGGGGCCAAGCGGCCGTCGGTGCAGATCGGCGACCCCTTCGAGGAGAAGAAGCTCATCGAGGCCTGCCTGGAGCTGTACGACCGGGGGCTGGTGGTCGCCATCCAGGACCTCGGCGCCGCCGGCATCTCCTGCGCCGCGTCGGAGAGCGCCGCCAAGGGTGGCATGGGGATGGACCTCGACCTCGACGCGGTGCACCTGCGCGAGCACGACATGACTCCCGGCGAGATCCTCATGTCCGAGTCCCAGGAGCGGATGCTGGCGGTGGTGACGCCTGAGGACCTGGATGCGGTGCTGGCGCTGGCGGAGCGCTGGGAGATCAGCGCCTCGGCCATCGGCACCATCGTCGAGGGTGGGACGCTCACCGTACGCCACCGTGGCGAGACGGTGGCGCAGCTCCCGGCAGCCTCGCTGTCGGAGGACGCCCCGCTGCTGCACCGGGAGCGGCGGCGGCCCACCGACCTCGACGACCTGTGGGCAGCCGGCCCCGACATCAATGCGACAGCAGACGTTCCCGCGGCGCTGCTCGCCCTGCTCGACGACCCCGCCCTCTGCGACTGCTCCTGGATCCACGAGCAGTACGACCACATGTTGTTCCTCAGCACCGTCGTCGAGCCGGGTCACGACGCCTCACTGATACGCATCAAAGGCACCCGCAAGGGACTCGCCGTCTCCACCGACGGTGACGGGCTGCGCTGCCGACTCGACCCGCGCCGTGGCGGTGCCCGGATCGTGTGGGAGGCGGCGCTCAACGTGGCCGTCACCGGCGCCGAACCCTACGCCGTGGTGGACAATCTCAACTTCGGCAACCCGGAGAAGCCCGAGGTGATGTGGCAGCTGGTCGAAGCCATCGAAGGGATGTCCCGGGCGTGCATGGCGCTCGGCGTCCCGGTCATCGGCGGCAACGTGTCCCTCTACAACGAAACCGGCGGCGCAGACATCAACCCGTCACCTGTGGTGGGGATGCTCGGGTTCTGTGACCCCATGCCGGACCGGCCGCCCCGCCTCGACCGGGCCGAGCCGGGCATGACGGTGTGGCTTCTCGGCAACCTCGGCGGCGACGACGACTTCGCCGGCTCCGCCTATGCCCGCGTCCTGCTGGCCAACACGTCGGGACGGCCCTTCGACGCCGACCCCGACCTGGGGAACCTCCTCGTCGACACGGTCGCCGACCTGGCGCACACCATCCCGGTGCTCCACGACGTCTCCGCCGGCGGCCTGGCGGTGGCACTTGCGGAGATCGCCATCAAGTCCGGCGTCGGGATGCGCATCGAGGTCGGCGATTGGCGCACCTTGTTCGCAGAGCCCCCCCACCTCGCCATCGCCGTGGCCCCCACAGAAGTAGACCTTGCCGACATCCCTGTTCCCGCCCGCCGCATCGGCACAGTCGGCGGCGACCTCCTCGACTTCGGCTCGCTCGGCTCCGTGGACCTCGCCCAGGCCGCGCAGGTCTGGCGCAACGCCCTCCCCCGGCGCCTGGCGTAGGGCAGGTATTCGGTACTTGGTAGGCGTGTAGTACAAAGTTCTTAGTACCTAGTACCTAGTACTTAGTACCTAGTACTTAGTACCTTCCTCCCCTCGACCTCCCCATCGACGACCCTTCCCGTGGGCTCGAACCCGTTGCGGAGGTAGAAAGGGAGTGGGGAGCCCTTGCCGTCGACCCAGGAGACGAGGAGTGTCCGGTCGCCGCGGGTGCGGCACTCGGCGGCGACGAGGTCGACCACCTTGTCCCCGATGCGGCGGCGCTGGTGGAGGCGATCGATGAGGAGCCGCCACAGGAACGGCTCGGGATGGTGCTCGGTGCTCAGGGCCAGCATGACGAAGCCGACCAGCTCGCCGTCTGCTGCCACCGCCCGCATCCAGGGCACGATGGGGGCGCCGTTCTCCTCCTCGGGGAACAGGGCGTCGCCGTACGACTGTGACACCGGCGCCACGAACCTCTCCTGGGACTTGTGCGTCGCCAGCCGGGCGACGTCGGCGGCGTTGCCCGCGCTGATCTCGACCAGGGTCACCTGGTCCGGTGGCTGCTGCGGCCGGGTGCGCCACCTCTCCCAGTCGTCGCGGGTCATCCCGTAGAGCCAGTCGTCGGACACCTCGTCGCCGACCCAGAAGGAGCTGCGGGTGTGGCCCTCGAAGAGCATCCCGCAACGCTCCAGCACCATCGCCGAGGCGGGGTTGTCGGGATGGAGCATCCCGCAGACGCGGGTCGCCCCCACCTGTTCGAAGGAGTAGGCCACCAGGGCCTCGGTCGCCTCCACCGCGTAGCCTCGGCCCCAGTGCTCACGGGCGAAGGTGTAACCCACCTCGGCGGTACGCCTCTCCCAGCTGAGGTGGTAGGCAAGGTCGCCGACGACGTCACCGGTAGCGGCGTCGACGACGGTGGCCATCCACCACTGGTCGTTCTGCGGGCCACCCATGGCGATGGAGTCTTCCACCAGGTAGCGGGCCCTCTCCCGGAGGAAGGGCAGCCCCCAGGTCTGGAAGCGGGCGGTGTCGGGGTCGTTACGTCGTGCCACCAGCGGCTCGACGTCCTCGGGTACCGGGGTGCGGATGAGGAGGCGTTGGGTGCGGATCGGGGTGAACACATCCGGATTATGCCCCGGCCCCGTTAGGTTGCTGCCGGTATGACCGAATCGACGGAGATCACCGTCTGTTACCGCCATCCCGAACGGGCCACCCGCCTGAGTTGCAGCAACTGCGGGCGTCCCATCTGCGCCGACTGCTCCATCGATTCCGCCGTCGGTCAGCGCTGCCCCGAGTGCGCCGCCCCGCAGGGACGGCACAGGGTGGTGCAGGCGCGCCAGGCGCTACGCCCCAGCTTCGCCACCGCACCGGTGTCCTTCACCATCATCGCCGTGGCCGGGGCACTGTTCCTCGCCGGATCCCTGTCGCCGGACCTGCGCCAGGAACTGCTGGAGCGCTTCGCCGCGGCCAACTGGCTCATCGCCGAGGGTGACTGGTGGCGGGTGCTCACCTCGGCGTTCCTCCACGGCTCCTTCACCCACATCCTGTTCAACATGTACGCCTTGTTCGTCCTCGGGCCGCGCCTCGAGATCCAGGTGGGGTCGCTTCCGTTCGGTCTCATGTACGCCGCCGCGGCCGCCGGTGGGGGTGCCGCCGCCTACCTGTTCGGCCCCACCGTCCAGGTGGCGGTGGGTGCCTCGGGGGCCATCTTCGGCCTGTTCGGCGCCTGGCTGTTCGTGGCCTACGTGCAGCGGGAGACCCCGGCGGGGCGGGCCCAGCTCAACCAACTCCTGGTACTGCTGGCGATCAACCTGGCGCTGCCGCTCATCATCCCCAACATCGACTGGCGGGCACACGTCGGTGGCCTCGTCGTCGGGTTGGTCATCGCCGCCCTGTGGCGGCAGTTTGCCGTGGGCCGGCCCAATGCCGTCGCCATCCGCTCCGTCATCGCCGGAGGTGTCCTGGTGGCCTGCCTGGCGCTGGTGATCGTCCTGTAACGAGGCGCCGGCGCCTCGCGAAAGATAGGTAAGGCGCGACCGCGGAAACCCGGCTTCCTGGTTTCCGCGACCCGGAGAGCCGGCCTTACACTCGCCCAACTTCCCCTGAAACGGCGACCCGTCCGGACGGTGCGTTTTCGCGCTTTCTGTCACACCGCCGGTTCACAATGGTGGCGAATGCCGGTCCGGGTGGCGGACCGAGGAGAGGACAGAAGTGACATCGGTGGTGGACCGCGAGGCCGCCCAGAGCGGCCGGATCGCGCCGCACAGCGCGGAGGCGGAGGAATCCGTCCTCGGGGCGATGATGATCTCGTCCGAGGCGGCGGACATCGCCCTGGCCAAGCTGCATCCGGAAGACTTCTACCGGCCGGCGCATCAGTCGATCTTCGCCGCCATCGTGGAGTTGTTCGACGGCAACAAACCGATCGACTTCATCACCATCACCGAACGGCTGCGCGCCACCAGTGCACTGGACCGGGTGGGTGGTGTCTCCTACGTCACCACGCTGTCGAACAGCGTGCCCACCGCCTCCAACATCGAGCACTACATCGGCATCGTCGAGGAGCACGCCCTGAGGCGGCGGCTGCTACGCGCCGGCGGCGAGGTGGGCAACCTGGCGATGACGATGGACCAGCCCATCTCCGATGTGCTCGACACCGCCGAGCAGCGCATCTACGCCGTCTCCGAGCGACGGGTGGGCGAGGGGCTCGCTCCCATCGATCCCCTGCTCTTCCCCGCCATCGAGAAGGCCGAGCAGTTGAGCCAGCGCGGCAGCGAGATCACCGGGCTCGCCACCGGGTTCCGCGACCTGGACAGGAAGTTGGCGGGCCTGCACCCGGGGAACCTGTTCATCGTGGCGGCACGGCCCGGGATGGGAAAGACTGCGCTGGCCCTGTGCATCGCCAAGAACGTCGCCATGCACGACGTGCCCGTCGCCATCTTCTCGCTCGAGATGAGCCGGGAGGAAGTGGTGTCCCGGCTGCTGTGCGCCCAGGGCCGAATCGACTCGCAGAAGCTTCGCACCGGCCAACTCAACGAATCCGACTTCGGCAAGCTCTCCAACGCCGCTTCGGCGATCTACCACAAGCCGGTCTACGTCGACGACTCGCCGGGTATGACCGTCACCGAGATCCGCGCCAAGTGCCGCCGCCTCAGCCGGCGCCCCGGGCTGGGGTTGGTGGTCGTCGACTACCTGCAACTGATGCACTCTCCGGGGAGTGCCGAGAACCGTCAGCAGGAGATCGCCACCATCAGCCGCAACCTGAAGAACCTGGCACGGGAGTTGCACGTCCCGGTGGTGGCGGTGTCGCAACTCAACCGCTCTCTGGAGTCCCGGGAGGACAAGCGGCCCCGCCTTGGCGACCTGCGCGAGTCGGGCGCCATCGAGCAGGACGCGGACGTGGTGGCCTTCATCTACCGCCACGAGTACTACAACCCGGAGGCGATCGAGACCAAGGGCCTCGCCGAGGTGCAGATCGCCAAACACCGCCAGGGCGCCACCGGCAAGATCGACATGACGTTCATGCCCGAATACACGCTCTTCGCCGACATGGGCCGCGAACCCTCGGTGGCGGTGTGACATGACGGTGCTCGGCTTCGGTGTCGTCGGCACGGCGAACATCGCCACCGAGAAGGTGATCCCGGCCATCAACCGGTCGGAGCGGTGCCGTGTCCTCGCCATCGGCTCCCGCGAACCGGCCACCGCCACGGCCGCGGCCACACGGCTGGGGATACCGCAGGCCCTCAGCTACCACGACCTGGTCGAGGCACCCGGGATCGACGCGGTATACATCCCGCTGCCCAACTCGATGCATGCCGAGTGGGCCGTCACCGCGATGAGGGCCGGCAAGCATGTCCTGTGCGAGAAACCGCTGGCGCCTGACCTGGGCGAGGTGCAGTGGATCGTGGAGACTGCGGAAACGGCCGGCACGATCGTGATGGAGGCGTTCATGTACCGCACCCACCCGTCGTGGGTCGCCACCGTCGACAGGGTGCGGACCGGCGCCATCGGCGAGCCCACCGCGGTGCAATCGTGGTTCTCGTACTACAACGACGACCCGGCCAACATCCGCAACATCGCGATGCAGGGCGGTGGCGCCCTCCTCGACATCGGCTGTTACTGCGTCAGCCTCTCCCGCTGGCTGTTCGACGGTGAACCCGAGGTCGTCGAGGCCCGGATGAAGATCGACCCGGCCACCGGTACCGACGTCGTCACCTCGGCTGTGCTCGACTTCGGCGGCCGCCACGCCGGCTTCACCTGTTCCACCCGCTCCGCCGCCGACCAACGGGTCCACATCTACGGCACCGAAGGCCGCATCGAGATCCCGATCCCCTTCAACATCCCGCCTGACGTGCCCACCGAGGTGCATCTCTACGGCGCCCACGACGCCCCCGGCAGCGCCCCCGCCGAGATCCTCACCTTCCCCGCGGCCGACCCCTACACCACCCAGGCCGACGCCTTCGCCGCCGCCGTCCTCGACGGTGCCCCGGTCCCGGTGACCCTCCAGGATTCCGTTGCCAACATGGCCGTCATCGAAGCCATCCGCGCCGCCGCCTCCTGATACCAAGTACCAAGTACCCACCGCATCGACCGGCACCTGCAGCACCCGCCACCCCCCTGCACACACCCATTGCTTGATGTAGAGCCGGGTTCCTTGGTAGCGTCGTAGCCGACGGATCCGGAGCATCGCCGCTATTCCGGTACCGCCGCGAGCGGAATGAGGGCCGCGCCACTGCAGGGTGGCCGGCTCAGGCGAGAGGATGTTCAGCGATTCACACGATCGCGACAGGCGCAGGCGCCGACGGGTCTGGTTCTCCATCGGGGGCTCCACGACCGGTATCGCCGCGCCCGTCCCGAGCGGGCCCGTCCTGGCTCCGGTCCCGGGGACCGGGCCTCTGCGAGCCCGCACCACTCCAAGTAACGAAAGGGAACAACCCATGAACAGACGCGCAATCAGATGGCTCGTCCTTCTGGCCGTGCTGGCTCTGCTGGCAGCGGCCTGCGGCGACGACGAAGGCGGCGACGGGGGCGACGGCGCCTCCACGACCGCGGCCACCGGGGACGGCGGCGAGGAAGGCAGCATCTGGGTGCTCCTTCCGGACAGCGCCAGCTCTGCCCGTTGGGAGACCGACGACCGGCGCTACTTCTCCGAGGCCTTCGATGCCGCCGGCGTGGAGTACAACATCGTCAACGCCGAGGGTGACGCCTCGGTCCAGCAGACCCAGGCGGAGCAGGCCATAGCCGACGGCGCCGCGGTGATCCTGCTGGTCAACCTGGACAGCGGCTCGGGCGCGGCCATCATCGAGATCGCCCGCGAGGGCGGCGCCGCCATCATCGACTACGACCGCCTCACCATCGAGGGCGCCGGCGCCGACGCCTACGTGTCCTTCGACAACGTGCAGGTGGGTCGCACCATGGGCGAGGTGCTCACCCCGCTCATCGACGGCCTCGAGGCGTCGCCGAAGCGGGTGGTCATGCTCAACGGCGCACCTACCGACAACAACGCCACGCTGTTCCGCCAGGGCTACTACGAGTTCGTCGAACCCAAGGTGGCGGCGGGCGAGTGGGAGTTGGTGGCCGACCAGGCCGTGCCCGACTGGGACAACCAGCAGGCGCTGACCATCTTCGAGCAGATCCTGGTGGACGCCGGCAACGACGTCGATGCCGTGTTCGCCGCCAACGACGGCCTGGCCGGCTCGGTGATCGCGGCCCTCAAGAGCGCCGGCGCCGGGCCGGTGCCGGTCTCGGGCCAGGATGCCACGGTCGGCGGCATCCAGAACATCCTGGCCGGCGACCAGGCGATGACGGTGTACAAGCCGATCAAGGCCGAAGCCGAAGCCGCCGCCGAGGTAGCCCTGGCGCTGCTGCGGGGCGAGACCCCCAACACCGACCAGACCATCAACAACGGCACCAGCGACATCCCCTTCGTGGCACTCACCCCGGTGGGCGTGACCATCGACAACATCGAGAGCACGGTCATCGCAGACGGCTTCCGCACCTGGGAAGAGATCTGCGTGGGCGAGTTCGAGCAGTACTGCCCGCAGGGCTGACACGCAACTGAACCGACACGGCGGGGGCGCTACCGGGTAGCGTCCCCGCCGTCACACCAAGGAGTTGTCGCGTGGTGTCGGGTGAGTGAACAACTGTTGCTGGAGTGCCGGGGCGTCTCCAAGAGCTTCGGCGCGGTCCGCGCCCTGACCAGGGTGGACCTCGAGGTACGCGCCGGCGAGGTCATGGCGCTGGTCGGCGACAACGGCGCCGGCAAGTCGACGCTGATCAAGGGAATAGCCGGCATCCACCGCTTCGACGACGGAGAGGTGCTGTTCGACGGCAGCCCGGTCGTGATCCACTCCCCCCGCGACAGCGCCGCCCTCGGCATCGAGGTGGTCTACCAGGACCTGGCTCTGGCCGACAACCTCGACGTGGTGGCCAACATGTTCCTCGGCAGGGAGCGGGTGAGGAACCGCGTCGTCCTCGACGAGGCCTCCATGGAGCAGACGGCGCAGGAAACCCTGGAAGGGCTCTCGGTGACCACACTGCGCTCGGTGCGCCAGGTGGTGGTCGGGCTCTCCGGCGGCCAGCGCCAGGCAGTGGCCGTGGCCAAGGCGGTGATGTGGAACTCCCGACTGGTGATCCTCGACGAGCCGACGGCGGCGCTAGGCCTGGCCCAGACCCGCCAGGTGCTCGATCTGGTGCGCCGACTCGCCGACCGCGGCCTGGGAGTGGTCATCATCTCGCACAACCTTCACGACGTATTCGAGGTCGCCGACCGAATCACCGTGCTCCGACTGGGCCATTCCGTCAGCCTGCTCAACCGGAGCGAGACCACCGAACAGGAGGTGGTGCACGCCATCACCGCCGGCAAGCTCAACACCATCCCCGGGATGACCGGCTCGTGAACGGCGAGCGCGAGACCGGCTTCGCCGCCGACAGCACCCCGCAGAGCATCGGCGCCGCCGTCGCCGCCTGGTGGGCACGGGTGAAACTGGGAGACCTGGGGTCGCTGCCGATCATCGTCGGTATCGGCGTCATCGCCATCGTCTTCGGCCTGCTCAGCGACACCTTCTTCACCCCGAGGAACTTCACCAACCTCCTGCTGCAGACGGCGGGCACCGCTCTCGTCGCCATCGGCATCGTGTTCATCCTCCTCATCGCCGAGATCGACCTCGGCATAGCCTTCAACAGCGCCGTCGGCGGGGTGGTGATGACGCTGCTGCTGCGTCCCGGCGACCCGGGCTGGCCGTGGCCGCTCGCCATCGGCACCGCCCTACTCATCACCACCGCAATCGGTGTGCTCCAAGCTCTCATCATCACCCGCGCCGGGGTCCCCTCGTTCGTGGTCACCCTGGCCTCCAACCTTGCGTTGAGCGGCGTCGTGCTGATCCTCACCACCGAACTCTCCACCGCCGGCACCATCGTCATCCAGGACAGCTTCGTGCTGGCGCTCTCCAACAGCTTCCTCTCCGACACGATGGGCTGGCTGCTCGGGCTGGGAGCGGTAGCCATCGTGGCCGGCACCGCCCTCGGACGTAGGCGCAGGCGCATCTCCAGCGGACTGCGCGGGGCGCCGCTGTCGGTCATCGGTGTCCAGGTGGGCGGCTTCGCCCTGGTGGTGCTGGGCGCCATCTGGTACGTCAACACCGACCGGGGCGTTCCCATGGCCTTCCTGATCCTGCTCGCCTTCCTGGTGCTGTGGACCTTCGTGGCCGACCGCACCCGGTTCGGCAGGCATGTGTACGCGGTGGGGGGCAACCCGGAGGCGACCCGCCGCGCCGGCATCGACGTCGATCGGGTCAAGGTCCTGGTGTTCGCCATAGGCGGGTTCATGGCCGGCGTCGGCGGCATCATCCTCGCCTCCCGGCTGCGCTCGGTCGCCACCAATACGGGCGGCGGCAACCTGCTGCTGAACGTCATCGCCGCAGCCGTGATCGGTGGCACCAGCCTCTTCGGCGGGAGCGGTCGGGTGGTGAGCGCCCTACTCGGCGCCCTGGTCATCACCTCCGTCGACAACGGCATGGGCCTGCTCAACCTGCCGTCGGGGGTCAAGTTTCTCGTCACCGGTCTCGTCCTGCTCGCCGCGGTACTCATCGACGCCTTCTCCCGCAAGAGCCGCGCCGCCTCCGGCATGGCCTGACCACCACGACGACACCCTGCGGATTCCGGTGGCGCGCGCCCCGGCCACTCCGGTAGGGTTCGCCTTGGGTGGGTCAGGGCACGGTGGGAGCCGACGACCCGCCCATCAGTAGGAAGGAGGCGCAGCGATGCGCAAAATGCGATGGATGGTTCTGCTTCTGACCATGGTCCTCGTAGCAGCCGCCTGTGGTGGGGACGGTGACGGGGAGGGCGACGACGGCACCACCGCCCCCGGCGAGGAAGGAGCGGCGCCTGCCGACTTCACCTTGTTCGGCGCCCCGACCGGAGTGGAAGGAGACGCCCTCGAGGGCTTCCTCGACGCCTACAACGAGGCCACCGGCTCCAACGTGAGGTACACCGGCTCCGACGACTTCGAGACCCAGCTCCGTATTCGCGTCGAGGGCAACGACCCGCCGGACGTGGCTTTCGTGCCCCAGCCTGCGTCGATCTGCGTCTTCGCCGGTGACGGGCAGTTGGCGTCACTCGAGGACATGGGCTTCGACATCGCCGCCATGGAGGAGAACCACGGGAAGTTCTGGATGGACCTCGGCCTCTGCGAGGACGGGGAGCACTACGGGATCCCCTGGTTCCCCAACTTCAAGTCGATCGTCTTCTACAACCAGACGGCCTTCGCCGACGGCGGCTACGAGGTTCCCGAGACCTACGAGGACATGGTGGCGCTGTCCGCGCAGATCGTCGCCGACGGAGGCACCCCCTGGTGCTTCGGCTTCGGTGCCGGCACTGCGACGGGCTGGGCGGGGACCGACTGGATCGAGGACATCGTGGTCCGCCAGTCCGGTGCCGATGTATACGCCCAGTGGTTCAACCACGACATCCCGTTCAACGACCCGCAGATCGCCCAGGCGTTCGACACCTTCGGCGAGATCCTCTTCGGTGAGGGCTTCGTGCTCGGTGGCGCCCAGAACGTAGACGCGGTGACGGTGGACGATTCGCCCGGACCGCTCTTCCAGGACCCGCCGGGATGCATGATGCTCAAGCAGGGTTCGTTCGTGTCGAACTTCTTCCCCGACATGCCCGACTATGAGGAGGGCGAGGAAGCCGAGATCGCGGTCTTCCCGTTCCCGACCATCGAAGGCAACACCGGCGCCATGGGCGGCGGCGACACGCTGATCGTGTTCGACGCCGCTCCGGCCAACGTCCAGGCCGTCAAGGACTGGACCACGCCCGAATGGCTGTGCACCCTCGCCTCGGCGAGCGGTGGCGGCATCGCCGAGCACGGCGGCCACGGCGTCGCCGGCGTGGAGCGGCTCCCCGGACACAAGGACGTCGACCCCAACTGCTACGAGTCCGACAACGCCAAGGCGTTCGCAGCCACGATCACCGAGGCGCTCGACGCCAACACGTTCGTGTTCGACGCCTCGGACCTGATGCCCCCCGAGGTCGGCCAGCGCGCCTTCTGGGACGAGATCGTGAACTGGTCCAAGGGCCAGGACACACAGACGACTGTCGACAACATCGAGGCTGCATGGCCGTGAGCCGAGATCACATCTGACTGACAACCTGAGGGGGACGGCTCCGAGCCTGTCCCCCTCAGGGACCCTCCGGGGAAGACGATGGAGAGAGGGAGGTCCCGTTGACCACTCCGCTGATCGACACCGAGAGCGAGAGCCCACCCGAGCACGTATGGCAGGAGGAGCAGGCCGGCGGCCCGCTGGTGTGGCTCATGCGCCTCGCCGCCGCGCTGGTCCTGCCGGTGGTGCTGGCGATCTTCTTCTTCGCCTTCGAGTTCCTCCGTGACGAGGACGCCAACAAGTTGGTCCAGGTGGTGGTCGCCGTCCTGGTGGGAGTGGGCGGTATCTGGCTGGTCTACTGGGCGACAGACCGGATCGCCGACCTGCTGCCCTCGCGGGCAGCGGCGGCAGTGCGGCCGGCGGTGTTCGCCGGACCGGCGGTGATCCTTCTCGGCTTCTACCTGGTCTACCCGGCCGTCAACACCACCATCACCAGTTTCCGCAACTCCAGCTCGACGGAGTGGGTCGGCTTCGACAACTACGTCAGGATCTTCACCGAGAGCACCTACCTGATCTCGATCCGTAACAGCCTGGTCTGGGTGATCGTGGTACCGGCCCTGGCCGTCGGCATCGGCCTCACCTTCGCCACCATGGCGGACAAGCTCTCCCGGCGGACCGAGTCGTTCACCAAGTCGTTGATCTTCCTCCCCATGGCGATCTCGTTCGTGGGGGCGTCGGTGGTGTGGGCGTTCATCTACCACTTCCGGCCGGAGGGCTTCGGCGAGCAGATCGGCCTGCTCAACGGCGTCATGGCCGCCTTCGGCGGCACCCCGCAGAACTGGCTGGCGCTGCAGCCGTGGAACAACCTGTTCCTCATGGTGATCCTGGTCTGGCTACAGACCGGCTTCGCCATGGTGATCCTGTCGTCGGCGGTGAAGTCGGTGCCCGACGAGCTGCTGGAGGCGGCCCGTATCGACGGCGCCACCGAATGGCAGGCGTTCCGCCGGGTAGTGCTCCCCTCCATATCCTCGACCCTGGTGGTGGTGTGGACCACCACCGTGATCACGGTCTGGAAGGTGTTCGACCTGGTGTACGTGATGACCGGTGGCCGCGACGGGACCCAGGTCGTCGCCAGCCAGATGGTGCAGGAGTTCTTCGACTTCTCCAACAACGGCATCGGCGCCGCGCTGGCAGTGGTGCTGTTCATCGCCGTGATACCGATCCTGATCATCAACATCCGGCGGTTCCGCGCACAGGAGGCGATGCGATGACGACGGTCACAGAAGCTCCCCCCACGGTCGTCGCACCGGCACCGAAGGTGCGCTCCGGATCGCGCTACCCCATCTACCTGGCGGTGACGGTGATCGTGTTCCTGTGGACGATCCCGTCGCTGGGCCTGCTGATCAACTCGTTCCGCGCTCCGGGCGACATCCGATCCACCGGGTGGTGGACGGTGGTCGGTGAGATCCTCTCACCGGTGACATGGACGCTGGAGAACTACAGGGTGGTGCTGGAGCAGGGGTTCGCCAACGCCTTCGCCAACACGCTGGCGGTCACCATCCCGTCGGTGGTGATCCCGATCACCATCGCAGCCTTCGCCGCCTACGCCTTCGCCTGGATGGAGTTCCCCGGCCGGAACCTCATCTTCGTGACGATCGTCGGCCTCATGGTGGTGCCGCTGCAGATGGCGCTCATCCCGATCCTGCGTATCTACACCAGGTTCGACCTCACCGGTACCTTCCCGGCGGTGTGGCTGGCCCATGCCGGGTTCGGGCTCCCGCTGGCGGTGTACCTGCTGAGGAACTACATGGGCTCGCTGCCAGGGTCGCTCATCGAGTCGGCCAAGGTGGACGGCGCCGACCACTTCACCATCTTCACCAAGCTGATCGTCCCGCTGTCGGTGCCGGCGCTGGCGTCGTTCGCCATCTTCCAGTTCCTCTGGGTGTGGAACGACTACCTGGTGGCGCTGGTGTTCCTCGGCATCGACCCCGACTCGGCGGTGCTCACCGTGGAGCTGGCCCAACTCGCCGGCCGCGGCGAGGGAGCCCTCAACCTGCTGCCGGCGGCAGCGTTCATCACCATGGTCCTGCCGATGGTGGTGTTCTTCTCCCTGCAACGGTTCTTCGTGCGAGGACTCACGGCCGGTTCGGTCAAGGGTTGACCCCGGACGCCGACAGGGACCGTCAGCGGAGACGGAACTGGCTGGCCATCGCGATCGGGACGATCGTGATGATGTTCAGCTACTTCCCGCTGGCGGCGGCCTTCGCCACTCCGGAGGGCGGGGAACTGGTCATCGACCCCGGGCTGGTGGTGATCTCCCTGGTGGTGGCGCCGTTCGTCTTCGTGGCTCTCGGTTTCATATCCCGCAACCCGGAGACAGGCCGGGGCGTTCTGATCGCCCTGGGGCTGCTCCTGCTCGTCGGGCTACCGGTGGGGCTGCTCTCCCCTGCCCTCGCCGCCACCTCGGGCTTCGGCGCCGGCGGGGTTGTCGTGCTCAACCGGCCGCCGCTGGACAGGCTCATACTGCACCGGTCGATCGCGGTCGCCCTGACCGTCGTCTACGTGTTCCTCCTGCTCCTCAGCGAGGCTCTGCGACCTGCAGGAGTCTTCGCCGGCGGGCTGCTGCCGTTGATGGCTCTCGGCTTCGCCGACGAGTACACATATTGGAGGGATGCGGCCCAACGTCGCAACGCAGGCCCATAGGCGAACAGGTATTCAGTATTCAGTATCCAGTACAACGCGGATACCAAGTACCAAGTACCAAGTACCCCTCTCGCCCGGAGCATGTGGCAGAACCCCCACGCCGCCCCGATACCATCCCCCAATGTCACGCACCCGGCTGTTCGCTGCGCTCCTGCTCGCCGTCGTCGCCCTCGCCTGGGGCGCCATACCGCTCATCGTCCGCGGCGACGTCCCCTGGCAGCAGCTCCTGGCGGCGCGCCTGTGGCTGGGGGCGCTGACGCTGCTCGCCATCGTCGGCCTCGGCGGCAGGCTGCGCCTCCCGGCGGTTCGCGACCGCTGGCGACTCATCGCCTGCGGCCTGCTGCTGGCTGCGCACTGGGGTGCGTTCTTCCTCTCCATCACCGAGGCAACGGTGGCCATCGCCCTGGCCGTGCTCTACCTGGGCCCGGTGCTGGCGTCGGCGCTGGCACCCTTCGTCCTCGGCGAGAGCGTGCCCGGCCGTGTCTTCGTCGGGCTCGGCGTCGCCGTCGTCGGCGTGCTGGCGGTGGTCCGCCCCGGCGGAGAGACCAGCGCCCTGGGGCTGGCGGCGTCCGTGTTCGCCGCGCTGAGCCTCACCGCCCTGATGCTCGTCGGCGCCGGCCTCTCCCGCCGCATCGGGCCGCTGACGATGGCCACCGGCGAGACGATGGTGGCCGCCCTCGCCACCACGCCGTGGGCGGTGGCGGCGGTGCGGGAATCGTCGGAATACTGGCCGCAGCTCCTCGTGCTCGGCGTACTGCTCACCGGTATCGCCAGCGTCGTCTACTGGCGGGGCATGGAGCGCCTACCGGTGGCGACGGTCTCGGTGATCATGTATCTCGAGCCGGCCTCGGCGGTGGTGTGGGCGGCGATCTTCCTCGGCGAGACCCCCGACGCCCTCGCCTGGATCGGCATCGCCCTCGTCATCGTCGGCGGCCTCCTCGCCGGCTC
>CAZOGW010000012.1:0-41913 GCA_964579415.1 uncultured Acidimicrobiaceae bacterium
ACGTGATACGTGATACGTGATACGTAGTACGTAGTACGCCCCCTATCCATCATCTCCCGGCGGTTCGGTGGTAGTCGTGGTGTCAGGAGGCTGGGTCGTCGTCGGCGGGGCCGTGTAGCGACCGATGACGACCCTGATGACCGAACCCCGGTCGGCGTACTCGCCGGGGCCGGTGCTCTGGCTCTGCACCAGGCCGTCCTGGCCGGCCGAACTCACTTCGGTGGTCCCGCCGTCGCCGATGAACAGGCCGGCCTCCTCGAGGCGCGCCGTGGCCTGCGAGAAGGTGAGGCCCTTCACGTTGGGTACCTGCACCGGACACGCCACCGACGACCCCGGGACCGAGCATGGGTGCATCCCGATGATGCGCGGCATCGGCTGGTAGGTATGACTCCACTCCTGGGTGTTGGTGGTGCCGTCGGGCATGGTGATGGTCCGGGTGATGTCCACGGTCCACCCACCGGCACCCGCCTGGAGGACCCGCTCGGAGCCGGGCGGGATGCTGCGGTCGGTCTCGTAGTCGACCTCGGGGTCGACCTGGTTGTACCGGTCGGAGCGGGACCCGGTGCACTCCCGGCCCTCGGTGTTGCCGAAGATCTTCACCTGCACCGCCGTCGAGCTGACGCCGGACCTGATGATGACCAGGGCGTCGGTGTTGTTGCGGAACACCAGGTCGGGCTCGGGCCAGGAGATCGTCGCCTCGATGCCTTCCGGGTACCGATCGAAGTAGTAGCTGTGTGGCTTGTGCTCGACGACCTCCAGGCACGAGTAGAAGATCGCGTTGTACAAGGTGGTGGCGAACTGGCTCACCCCGCCGCCGATCTCGTCGACGAACTCGCCGCGCAGGATCATCGGGGCCGCCACGTAGCCTTTGGCCTCGGTGCGGGGCCCCACGTAGTCGTTGAGCGAGAACGTCTGCCCGGGCCACACGATGGCGCCGTTCACCGCTTCGGAGATGACCTCGATGTTGGTGACCCGGGCCTGGCCGGCGGCGAAGTTCGTCAAGCTCGAAGACAGCCTCCGGATCGGGCTCATGGCGTTGGCCTCGTCGGTGGTGAACGAGGCGGGATCGCCCTTGCGGAAGGGGAACTCGCCCCTGCCGTCGCCGGCGGCGGCCTCGGCGAGGCGCTCGGCGACGAGGAGGGGGTCGAGGCGGGTGCCGTCCCGTGAGGCCTCCAGCGACACCGAGTCCCCGTCGCCGATGACGAAGCGGGCGTCGCGGGGCGGCTGCACGATGGATTCGCGGTTCGCCTCCAGCACCGGCATCAGGGCGTCGGGGTCGAAGGAGAGCTCCACCGTCGCCGCTGACGCCTCCACCACCTGGGAGCGGAGCGCTTCGGCGAGGATCTCGGTGGGGAACTCCACCTCGACGGCGGGGTCGTCGGCGGCGAGCACCACCGGCTCGGAGATGAGCTGGTTGGCCACGGCTACCGCCTCGTCGACATCGGCGTCGGTGATGCTGGGGATGATGTCGTCGAGAGGGACGGTCTTGCGGGGCCGGTCGAGGCTGCTGATCGAGGCCACGATGAGTTCCTGGCCCTGCTCGCGGTTCACGCCGACGCCGGCCACCGGGTAGTCGGGCACGGCGACGCCGTCGACCACGCTGACACCGCCCTCGTGGGCAGGTTCACCGATGGCGGTCACCTCCCAACTGTCGAGCACGCTGGTGACGGCCCGCTCGTCGTAGGCCACCGGGACATCGATGACGATGGGTGACCGGAATGACCGCAACCATGCGGAGAACTGGTCGATGAAGCTGCCTCCCTTGCGCAGCTCCAGCGCCTGGGCCACCGCCGCCTGCTCGTCGATGGCGGTACCGACGATGCGGGGATCCAGCTCCAGGTCGACCTCGTTGACGGAGAAGGGCGCCGGCGTCTCGCGGAGTGCGGTCTCGAAGGCGCGCATCGCGGCGAGGGCATCCTCCTCGCTGAGCCCACCAAGCTCGACTCCCGCCGCGTTGACATTGGGGGCGATCTCGCCCTCGTTGAGGGCGCGCGCGACCGAGAAGATGACGAGCGGCAGCAACAGTAGCGCCGCCACGATGGCGCCCGTGAGAGCTATTCGGTACGGAGTCATGAGAAAGAGGGTGAAGGTCGGCCCATCGGGAATAGTAACGCCGCGGCCCTCCCTAACGGTTTCAAATACTTGGAATTTGGTACTGGGCAAGAGAGGGTTCGTCGGTGAGCGACCGGTTTCCGGCTGGTGCCATACTGCGCACCCATGCCCACGCTGCTGGCGCTCCACGCCCATCCCGACGACGAGAGTTCGAAGGGTGCCGCCACGGTGGCCCGTTACGCCGCCGCCGGTGTCCGCTGCGTGCTGGTCACTTTCACCGGAGGCGAGGCCGGCGACATCCTCAATCCGGCCATGGACCGGCCCGAGGTGAGGGAGCACCTTGCCCGGTATCGTCGCGACGAGCTGGCGGAGGCGGCGGCCATCCTCGGCTACCACGAGGTGATCGAGATGGGTTACCGCGATTCGGGGATGCCCGACACCGAACCCAACCGGCACCCTGACGCCTTCGTCAACGCCGACTTCGACGAGGTGCTGCGTCGCATCGTCGGGCTGGTGCGCCGGGAGCGGCCCGAGGTGGTGATGGGATACGACTCGCACGAGTTCTACCCGCATCCCGACCACCTCATGGTGCACCGGCTCGGCCTGGAGGCCTTCTCCGCCGCCGCCGACCCCTCCCGCTTCCCTGAGGAAGGTGAGCCGTGGCAGTCGCTGCGGCTGGTGGCCCCGGTGTTCACGGTGAGGCGGGCGATGAAGTTCCATCACGCCGCGCTCGACCGTGGCCTGGAATCCCCCTTCGAACACTGGCTGGACCGCATCGAGGATCTCGGAGAGGACCCGCCCGATCTGGTGGCCGTGGAGGTGGCGAACACTCTGCAGGCGGGCCGGGATGCGCTGAGGGCCCACCGCACCCAGATCGACCCCGACGGCGTCTGGTTCGCCCTACCCACCGAGGTGATCGCCGCGGTCTACCCGTACGAGGACTTCGAGGTTCTCGCCGAAGCCGCCCCCTTCGACCGTGCGGCCGGCGACCTGTTCGCCGGCATGGGCGTGGCCTGATCCGATGGGGGAGAGCCACAACCGCATCGAGGCTGCCCGGCTGGCGGAACTGACCGAACGCCTCTGCGCCCTCCCCATATCCGGACCGGCCGAAGAGGCGCGCCGGGACCACCTGGTCGACCTGATCGGCCATGCCCTTCTCCGCCACGACGGTGGGATGCCGCTGGTGGTCGCCGTCGCCGGCCCGTCGGGAGTTGGCAAGTCACATCTCGTCAACCGGGTCGCCGGCATCCCGGTGAGCCGGGAAGGAGTGGTCCGGCCCACCACCACCGTGCCAGTCGTGGTCTCCGGTGACCAGGGACCACCGGCCGCCCTCCTCGAGCGGCTCGAAGCCTCCGACCCCGATGTCCCCACCGCGACCGGAGCGCCCGGCCGGCTCGACGGGGTCACGCTCGTCGATCTGCCCGCCACCTCCCACACGGAGTCCACCGCGGCCCTGGCCGACCTGGTGCTCCTGGTGGTGTCGCCGGCCCGCTACGCCGACGCCGCGGTATGGGACACCCTCACCGACCTCACCGCGGCGGGTGTCCCGCTGTGGCTGGTGACCAACCGGATGGCGCCGGAGCTGACGGAGGACCTGCGACGCCGCCTCGACGCCGGCGGGATCGAAGTACGCAGCTTCGTCCTGGGAGGGAGTGACGGAACCACGGCTCCCGGAGGCGACTCTCTTGCAGAGGCGCTCTCCTCCGCAGCCGCCGACACCGCGTGGCGGGAGCAGGCGCTCGGTGAGCGGCTCGGGCTTGCCGCGGCCGGGGTGGCGGCGCTGGCAGACGACCTTGAGGTGAGCGGCGCCGAGTCGGCGCGCCTCCTGGCAATCGCCACGGCAAACTACGACAAGGTCCGCAACGGTGTCGAGGAGGCGGTCACCGCCAACCCCGGCGCTGCGTGGAGCGCCTCGGCGGAGCGGCTGGTGGCCCAGCTCACCCATCGCGTCGGTACCGCCGCCGGGGAGACGGCCGAGGAGTGGTCCCGAGCCGGTGGCGCCGCCGGTGCGCTCGAGGGCGACGGCGCCGGCCTGTGGCGTCACGATCCGGCCACCGACGTGCGCCTGGCGGAAGCAATGCAGGACTGGCACGCCACCAGCGAGGAACGAGTCGCCGAGGCGCTCAGGCGGCGGCCGTCGCCACCGAGGCTCGCCAGGCTGGCGACCCTGGTGCGGGACCGGGCCCTCGGCGGCGGCGGTGCCGTTCCCTGGCTGGTACGCCGGCGTTTCCGGCGGGGCATCGACACCACGGTGTTAGAGGTGAGGGAGTCGCTGGTGGACGGCATCACCGCGGTGGTGGACGACGACGGGCGCCGCTTCGCTGCTGCGCTGGGGCCGGCCCCCTCCGCCGAGGAACTGGACGCGCTGCGGGCGGTGGCGTCGACGTTGGTCTCCGGTGGGGAGGTGCCCACCGATGCGTGACCTCCAAGAACTCTTCGACGCCGTCGACCTCGTCGTAGGTGGCGCCGTCGCCTTGGTCGGCGCCGAGCGTGCGGAGGAAGCGGGGCGGGAACTGCGCGACCTGCGACGCCGCCGCGGCTACCTGGGTTCGACGCTGGTGGTGGCGCTGGTCGGCGGCACCGGCAGCGGAAAGTCGAGCCTGCTCAACGCCATTGCCGGGGAACCGGTGACCTCGGTGAGCGCGCTGCGGCCCCACACCGAGGAGCCCACCGCATGGGTGCCCGACGAGGCCGACGCCTCTATCGACACCCTCCTCGACACGCTGGAGATCACCCGCCGCCATCGCCAGACCCGCGTACCCGGGCTGGCCCTGCTGGACCTTCCCGACATGGACTCGGTGGAGGACGGCCATCGCCGCATCGTCGAGCGGCTCGTCCCCAAGGTCGACGCCCTCATCTGGGTCCTCGACCCCGACAAGTACCGCGACCCCGAGCTTCACGCCGACTTCCTGGAGCCACTGTCGCGCTACGCCGACCAGACGGTGTTCGTCCTCAACAAGGTCGACCTGCTCGCCGGGGACGACCGCACCGTGGTGCTCGACGACGTGCGGAGGGCGCTGTTCGCAGCCGGTTACCCCGAGCCGCTCCTCTTCTCCACATCTGCCGACCCTTCCGCCGCCGGCGACCCCGCCACGTCCGACCTGGGCGAGCTCCCCGCCTACCTGGCCGGTGAGATGGACCGCAAGAGAGTCGCCCACGAGAAGCTCCTCGCCGATGTCGCCGACGTGCTGCACCGCCTGGCCGTCGACGCCGAGGTGTGGACAGGAACCTCCATCGGCCTGGAGGAGAGCTGGGCCGTCACCCGCCGCCGCAGCCTCGAGGCGTTGGGACTGGGCAACGCCACCGCCGCCGAGGACGTCACCTGCCGCCTGGAGGACTTCGTCGCCGCCTGCGCCACCCGGCTCCCCACCGCCGCCGCAACCGAGGTCCGCGCCCGGCTGGGTCACCACCAGCTCGCCGAAGCGGTCGTCTCCGCCATGGCCGCCCTCGAAGAGGGAGGTAACGAAGAGGCCACCCACCGTCTCGACACCTCCGTCGCTGTGCCCATGCGCGACATGCTCCGCGGGAGGGCCGAGTTCGCCGCCGCGGTGGCGTATGCCCACGTCGGGGCCCGCCAACTCGCCGCCAGGGACGGGGCGACGTGGTCCTAGCCGCGCTCTCGGAGCTCGCCGCCGAATCGACCACGGCCAACCTGCTGCGTACCGGTGCCGTGCTCCTGGTGGCGCTCGTGTCCTGGTTCCTCATCTTCCGGCTGGGTCGCCGGCTGGTGACCGGCCTCACCGAACGCACCGTCGACACCTCCACGCTGGAGGGCAAGGACCGCGCCGCCCGCATCGCCACGCTGTGGGCAGCCGGCAAGATCATCGTCGGCGCGGTGCTGGCCCTGATCCTGGTGCTCATCACCTTCCAGATCTGGGGCATCCCGGTCACCCCGCTGCTGGCCGTCGGATCGGCGATCGGCGTGGCGCTCGGTTTTGGCGCCCAGAACGTCGTCCGCGACTTCATCGCCGGGATGCTGATCATCATCGAGGACCAGTTCTCCCTGGGCGACGTCGTCAACGTGGGCAACGTCGAGGGGACCGTACAGGAGGTCCGTTTGCGCACCACGGTGCTGCGCGACTCCGACGGCAACACCCACCACGTTCCCAACGGAGCCATCGTGGTGGCCACCAACCGCACCCGCGGCTACTCCCGGGTAGTGGTCGACTACCTCGCAGCCGCCTCCATCGACATCAACCGGGCCCTGGCTCTCATGGCCGAGGAAGCCGACAGCATGGCGGCGGATCCGGAGTGGATGCCGCTGGTGGGGGATCCGCGCGTTCTCGGCGTCGAAGAGGTGAGTGGTGGCACGCTCCGCCTCCGCCTGACGATGCAAGCCGTCCCTGACCAACGCGGTCCTGCCCGCCGCGAGCTGCTGAGGAGGCTGAAGGTCAGGTTCGACCGGGAGGGGATCGAGATCCCGTAGGACGGACGGCGACGCCGGCCTATTCCGCGACTGGCACCAGGACCTGCAACGCCTCGGGAACCGGAGTGATCTCGAGCCAGTCCGTGGAGCCGAGGGGCTCCCCGTCGGCCTGGAAGCGCGAGGGGGGTTCGGCTTCTATGACAACCTTGGCCGGCTCGTGCCACACGGTGACGCCGGGGACGGCGTCGAGGGAGATGCGACGGACCGCCCGGGCCACGATGGGGAGGGCCCGGCGCAGCGCCAGCGATTCGATGGCGGCCACGGTGAGGCCGGTGCCCCGCTGCGGGGCCAACCTCAGGGGCATCATCCCGAAGTAGGTGAAGGGGTCGTGGACCTGGACCATCACCGCCACCGCGTCCACCCGCTCCCCGTCGCAGGTGATGCGGAGGTTGGCGGGTGCGTTGCGCATCCTGGTGAGCAGCGCCATGGCCGCCGAGCGGGCGTAGTGCAGCGAACCGAAGTGCAGTTTGGATGTGGGCCGCTGCTCGGCGAGGTGGACCATCTCGGCGTCGAACCCGACGCCGGCGGCGAAGACGGCGTACTCGGAGCGGGCGCCGGCACCGCTGTCGCTGGCGAGGTGGGCCAGCGGGATGGCGCGGGGTTCGGCGGTGACGAGGGCGGTGCTCGCCTTCTCCGGCTTCGAGGGGAGGCCGAGGATACGGGCGACGACGTTGGTGGTGCCGGCGGGGATGATCCCCAGTGCCGTCGAGGTACGGGCCAGGCCGTTGGCGACGTGATGGACCACGCCGTCGCCACCCATGGCCACCACCACCGAGAACCCGTCTTCGGCGGCCTCGGCAGCGGCTTCACGGGAGGCGTCCGGGCCGGTAGGCCACGCCACGTCGACGTCGTAGACCTCGCCCAGTTCGGCTACGACGCGACGGAAGAGGGCTCCGGTGAAGTTCGATGCCGAGGGGTTGGCGACCAGCAGCGCGCGGCGCATGGGGGGAGGATAGATCCAGTATCCAGTATCCAGTATCCAGTACTACGTGATACGTAATACGTGATACGTCATACGTGATACGTCATACGTGATATGTGATCCAGGAGGGAGCGATCGGCACCGGGCTGGTACCGTGGGCGGACAGTCGTTACGCCCGAGGAGACCCCCCGCAATGCTGCCGCCGTACGTGTCCGAGCCCTACACCGACTTCACCGATCCGGGCAACGCCGCCGCCTACGCCGCCGCCATCGCCGCCGCCCGTGCCGTCGCCGACAAGGCGGCTCCGGTGATCGTCGACGGCGAGGCCGTCGCCACCACCGCCTCCATCGAGAGCGTCAACCCGGCCCGGCCCGGAGAGGTCGTCGGCGTGGCCGGCTCCGCCGACGCCGCCCTGGCAGAGCAGGCCCTGGCGGCGGCCTGGGGCGCCTTCCCCTCCTGGTCCCGCCGCCCCGCCGAGGAGAGGGCCGCCCTGGTGCACGCCGTCGGCGACGTCATCGCCGCCCGTCGCCTCGACTTCGCCGCCTGGATGACCCTGGAGGCGGGCAAGAACTACGCCGAGTCGGAGGCCGACGTCGCCGAGGCCATCGACTTCTGCCGCTACTACGCACACCAGGCCCTGGCGATGGCTGAGCCGGTACCGGTCCACAGCTTCCCGGGTGAGACCAACGAATCCTTCCTCCAAGCCATCGGCGCCGGCGTCGCCATCCCACCGTGGAACTTCCCGCTGGCGATCCTGGTGGGCATGGCCATCGGCCCGGTGGCGGCGGGCAACACGGTGGTGCTCAAGCCGGCCTCCAACACGCCGGTGATCGGGTACCGCTTCATGGAGGCAGTTGCCGAGGCCGGGATCCCTCCCGGCGTCATCAACTTCGTACCGGGCCCCGGCGGCGAGATCGGTGACACCCTGGTGGACCATCCCCGGACCCGATTCATCAACTTCACCGGGTCGAAGGAGGTGGGGCTGCGGATCGCCGAGCGCTCCTCCAAGGTCCACCCCGGCCAGATCTGGCTGAAGCGGGCCTTCATGGAGATGGGCGGCAAGGACGCCCTCATCGTCGACGAGACCGCCGACCTGGAGACCGCCGCCGCCGACGCGGTGCGCAGCGCCTTCGGCTTCCAGGGCCAGAAATGCTCGGCCTGTAGCCGCCTCATCGCCGTCGACGCCGTGCATGACGAGCTGCTGGATCGGGTGGCGTCGCTCACCGAGGCTCTCGCCATGGGCGACCCGACCGACAACGTCACCGTCGGTCCGGTCATCTCCGAGGCCCAGCACCGCAGCATCCTCGCCGAGATCGCCAAGGGTCGCGAGGAGGCCCGCCTGGTGACCGGCGGCGCCCCCATCGACCGGGACGGTGGCTGGTACATCGCCCCCACCGTCTTCGCCGACGTCGATCCCGGGGCCCGCCTCGCCCAGCACGAGATCTTCGGGCCGGTGCTGTCGGTGATCCGCGTCGCCGACTTCGACGAGGCGCTCGACGTGGCCAACGGCACCGAGTACGGGCTCACCGGCGGCCTCCACTCCACCGACGAGGACCGCATCGCCCGTGCCCGTGCCGAGTTCCACGTGGGCAACCTCTACATCAACCGCAAGATCACCGGCGCCCTGGTCGGCATCCAGCCCTTCGGCGGCTTCAACATGTCCGGTTCCAACGCCAAGGCCGGAGGCCCCGACTATCTCCGCCTCTTCATGGAGATGAAGAGCATCGCGCGAAAGATCTAGGCGGGCTTCTTCATGCTGCATCGCCAGCAAGGGGTACTTGGTACTTGGTACTTGGTATCCGCGACGACCAAGTACCAAGTACCAAGTACCTCCCCGCTCCCAGCTCCGCTCGCAGCAGTCCGCGATGTATCGCGCCACCAGTGAGATAATCCCCCGACCCGCTGCCAGATCGAGTTCTCATGCCTGTGGCCAGGTGGAATGCCGCCATCGTCGTCTTCGTCCTGCTCGTCGCCGCCTGCGGCGGGGGCGACGCCGTGCTGGGTGGCCCGGCGGCGCTAGGAGTGGCGGAGGGCCAATCTCCGGACCGGGATGACGCTTCGGAGACGACGGTGCCCCTCGACGTGGCCGCCACGCCGGACGGATCGACCACCACCACGGCTCCGACGGCGACCGCCGATCTGTCCTCCGGGGTGGTGGTGGTACCCACCGGCGGCGCCCCGCTCTCGACCGATCCGGAAGGGACCCCGTTCATCCAGATCCACGAGGGCGTGACAATGGGGTTCACCGAGCGAGACGGCGCCTGGCTCAAGGTGACCACGCTCTGTGACGACCCCGCCTGGGTCCCCGAGTCCGCTGTCGAGGTCTCCCCGCCCGGGGTGAGCGCACCCGCCGGCCCCGGCTTCGACCTGTCCACCGCCACCGTGGTTATCGACCCCGGCCACGGCGACCGCGACTGGGGAGGCGTCGGCCCCAACGGCCTGTCCGAAAAAGGCGTGAACCTGGACATCGCCGAAAGAGTGAGAGAGTTGATGGCTTCTCCTCACGACGTCGACTGGGCGACCGGTGCCGTGACCTCCGGCGACGCCATCGACCCCGTCGGCACCGTCTGGATGACGCGGTCCCGCTCCGGTCCCAACGAGGGCGACTTCGAGCTCACGCTCGGTTACCGGGCCTCGCTGGCCAACGCCGCCGCCGCCGACGCCTTCGTGTCGATCCACAACAACACCGTCCCCCGTATCGACACCGACATCCCCGGCACCGAGGTCTACTACGCCGTCGGCGCCGAGGACTCCGACCGGCTCGCCGCCATCCTCTACGAGGAGATGCTGCGTTCCGTCAGCGCCTTCGAAGCCGACTGGACCGGCGGTGAGATCATGGGCGCCCGGGCCCGCATCGTCCCCGAGACCGGTGAGGACTACTACGGCATCCTGCGCCGGTCCACGGTCCCTTCGGCGATCGTCGAGGGCATCTACATCTCCGAGCCGGACCAGGAGGCATTACTGGAGACCGAGGAGTTCCGCCAGGCCTACGCCGAGGCGGTGTACCGGGGGATCGTCCGCTTCCTCACCACCAACGACAGCGGCACCGGCCTGCACTCGCCGGAGCCGTTCGACGAGCCGCGCACCACCGCCGGGGGAAGCGGATGCGAACTCCCGGCGCAGCAGTGACCCGCCGCGCCGCACTTGTCGCAACCATGCTCGCCCTCGGCGCCTGCTCGCTGAACCCGAGCGCGGCGTCGCCCACCACGGTCACCGCGGCGCCGTCGACGCCCGTGGAGACCTCGGTCACGATGGGCGCCGAAGCGACCACCACCTCGGCGGTGCCGACGACGTCCGCCACCGTCACCCAGCCGGTCCCGTTCGGCGTTCCCGCCGAACCGCAGCTCACGGCCCCGCCGCCTCCCGCCGGGCTCGCCGAAGGCTTCGACGGCAGCGGCACCCTGGTGGTGGCCGCCGGAGGTGCCGAGATCACCTCCGACCCCGATGAGCAGCCCTTTGCCGTGCTGCGCGAGGGCGTCGTGCTCCCGGCGCTGGGCAGGTCCTCGGACGGCGAATGGGTCCGCACCTTCGACATGTGCGACAACCACTCCTGGGTGCGGGCCGACCAGGTGGAGGCAACGCCGCCGGCGCCGCCAGGTGAGGTGGGGGACGGGTTCTCCCTCGCCGACGCCGTGATCGTTGTCGACGCCGGCCATGGCGGGCCCAACCTCGGCGGGCGCAGCCCGGACGGTCTGGTGGAGAAATCCATCAACGTCGACATCGCCGCCCGGGTGCGGGATCTGCTCTCGGCGCCGCGGGGTATCGACTGGGAGACGGGGACCATCGAGCACAGCGGTGACATCCCCGCCGCCGGTCGGGTGATCCTCACCCGCGTCGGGGACGGCGCCGCCGCCGACTACGAGGCCGGCCTCAACTTCCGGGCGGCGATCGCCAACAGTGCCAACGCCCACGCCCTGGTATCGATCCACAACAACGCCGGCTGGGAGTTCGACATCGATGCGCCCGGCAGCGACGTCTACTACCAGTCGCAGGAACCTGTCGCGGCCGAGTCGCGGCGGCTGGCGACGCTCCTGGTGGAGGAGTTCCGGCGCAGCTTCGCCGGCTTCGACGCCGACTGGGTGGGCACATCGATCCTCGGCGCCAAATCCCGCCTGCGAGCCAGGGACAACAGCCAGTACTACGGGATCCTCAAAGCCACCGACGTGCCCGCCGTCATCGCCGAGGGCGCCTACATCGCCAACCCTTCGGAAGCAGATCTGCTGCGCACGCCCGAGTTCCGCCAGGCCTACGCCGACGCCGTGTACCGGGCGCTGGTCCGGTTCCTCACCACCGACGCCCCCGGCGACGCCCCCAACCACGACCCCGTGGTCTGGACCGGCCAGGCGGGAAGGGGAGGGGCGCAGGAGGACTGCACGGTGCCGACTGAGTAGGTAGAACTGCGTATTACGTATCACGTATCACGTATCACGTATCACGCAAGAACGCAGGTTCAGTCCCTGGTGTACCGGTAGCGGTCCACGACCGTGCCGGCCTGGGTGAGCAGTAGGGCTGTGTCGCCGGCGTTGTTCCAGATGGGGACGCCGCTGCAGAAGCCGTGGCCGGCGCAGCCGCTGGTGACGGCGATCTCGTCGCCGGGCCCGAGGACCGTGCCTCCGGGGAACGTGTAGCGGTTCCGTGTCGACTCGTCGCGGAGCACCCAGCCGGATATGTCGACCGGGTTGTCCGATTCGTTGGCGATGACCACCACCTCTCCGTCGAGGTCCTCCTCGTCCCGCCCCGGCGGGTCGGCGACAACCGAGGCGATGACCAACCCTGCGGGCAGGGCACTGTCACCGCAGGCGTCGGTGGCCCATATTCCCCGCCCGGCCTGCCACGCCTGCTCGTCGAGGTCCATCAGTTCGGACTGGGTGGCGGCGCCGGTGTGGAGCGCCATCGCCGCTCCAACTTCCACCAGGGCGCCGTTGACCCACGTACCGCCCGACCACACGTCGCGCAGCAGCCGGTCGAACTGATCGCTGCCGTCGGCGCCGGCAACCTCCACCAGGCGCACCGTTTCGCCGACCAGGTCCATGGTGATCCCTCGGGAGACGTCACCGTGGCATTCGTCGCGCTCCGGTGCGTTGATCCCGAGCAAGCGAACCTCGACCCGGCGCCCGTCCAGGATCACCGCCAGCGAGTCCCCGTCGAGCACCGCTTCCACCGGGACATCGATGCCCTCCGGGACGTCCCCTGTAGCGCCTCCTGTACCCGGAAGCGTCGCCGGCGGTGTGGACGGAGTCGCGCCTGTCTCCGCGACCGTCGACGGTGTTCCCTCCCCGCCACAGGCACCCAGCAGAATTCCGGCGGCAAAGGCCCAAGCCAGTCTCACGTGTGAGACGATAGATCGTGGCGAACTCTTCATCTCCCCCCGGGCTTCGACGGGGGAGTGGGCCCGCCGGAAACCTTGCGGAGGGCGGGTTCTTCATCTCCCCCCGGGCTTTGACGGGGGGAGTACCCCTGCCGGAGGCTTTGCGGAGGCAGGGGGGAGGGGGGTCTTCATCGCTCACCCTGGACAACCTCGCCAAGAGCTCAACACGGACCTCGGACGAAGACCCCCTCCGGCCGATCGGCCCCGGGCAGGTCATCGCACGCGATCAGGTCTTCTCGCGCCAGGTCAGCCGATCGTCCACCTCCCCCGCCGAAGCGGCGGGGGAGGATGAAGACAGCCCGACGGCCGATCGGCCCCGGGCAGGTCACCTGCCGCATCCAAAGGGGCGGAGTCGTTCCTACGCTTGGGAGGACGCAACAGGCCGAGCCGGAGGGGACAGGACGACGATGCGGGTGCTGGTGGTGGAGGACGAACCCGATCTTTCCGCCGCGATCGTGACAGGTCTGCGGCGTGAGGGTTACGCGGTGGACGAGGCCGGCACCGGCGGCGGCGCCCTCGACAAGATGTCGTTCACCCCGTACGACATCGTGTGCCTCGACCTCAACCTGCCCGACATGGACGGCCTCGAGGTGTGCCGCCGCATCCGCAAGGGCGAGATTGCCGGCACCGAGCCGCCGCGCGTTCTCATGCTCACCGCCCGGGACGGCCTCGACGACCGGGTTGCCGGGCTCGACGACGGTGCCGACGACTACATGGTGAAGCCGTTCGCTTTTCCCGAACTGCTGGCCCGGCTGCGGGCACTGGGCCGTCGGGGCCTCTCCTCGGGTAGTGCCCGCCTCGAGGTGGGGGAACTGGCTCTCGACGCCGCCCGCCGCGAGGCGTGGCACCACAACCGGCCGCTGGAGCTCACCGCCAAGGAGTTCGCCCTGCTCCGCTACTTCATGCTGCACGCCGGCGAGGTGCTGTCGGCGGAGCGGCTCCTCGACCACGTGTGGGACGAGCACGCCGATCCCTTCACCAACACGGTGCGGGTCACCGTGAGCAACCTGCGCCGCAAGCTGCGCAACATCGGAGCGCCCGACCTCATCTCCACCGTGGTCGGGGCCGGGTACAGGCTGGAAGCCCCCGGGTGAGCCCGGCGTTCTTCCGCTCGATCCGCTTCCGGTTGGCGCTGACCTACTCGCTGGTGGTGTTCGGGCTGGCGTTCATCGTCATCGCCGCGGTCAACTATGCCCTCACCCAGTCGCTCGGCGACGAGCCGGTGACCCGTCAGTACCAGCTCACCACGTTCTTCGACCCCTTCGGCAGGCAGTTCCTGTTCGCCGAGGACGTCACCCCGCAGATCCAGGAGTTCGAGGCGCTGGTCAACCAGAGGGCCTTGGAGAGCCTGCGCCGTTACTCGCTGTGGGCGCTGGCGGTGCTGTTCCCGGCGTCCATCGTCGTCGGTTGGCTCATCGCCGACCGGGCCTTGAAACCGATCGGGGCGATCACCGCAGTGGCCAAGGACATCCAGACCGGCGACCTGTCGCGCCGCATCGCCCTCGACGGCCCCGACGACGAGCTGAAGGAACTGGCGGACACCTTCGACGAGATGCTGGACCGCATCGAAGCCGGTATGGAGGGCCAGCGTCGCTTCATCCAGGACACTTCGCACGAGTTGCGCAACCCGCTGGCGGTGATGGCGGCCAACCTGGACGTGGCCCTCAGCGACCCTGACGCCGACACCGACTCGTTGCGGGAGACGGCGATGGTGGTGCGGCGCACCGTCGACCGTGCCGCACAGTCGGTCGACGACCTGGTGATCTTCGCTCGCAGCGAGGTGCCCGAGTCGGTGCGCCGGGCAGTCCACGTGGGCGACCTCATCGACGAGGTGGTGGGGGAGTACCGGGGCCCGCTGGAGGAACGCTCGGTGACGGTGGAGCGGATCGGCAGCGATGTGGTGGTCAACGCCGAACCGGGACAGGTGAAGCGGGCCTTCTCCAACCTGATGAACAACGCGGTCCGCATGACACGGGAAGGCTCCACCATCCGGGTCGGATCGGGCCGGCGCGACGGCTACGTCTGGCTCGGGGTCGACGACCAGGGCGCCGGCATCGACCCCCGCGATCACGAGGCGGTGTTCCAGCGGCACTGGAGCGGCGACGACTCCAGCCTGCACTCGGAGCGGCGCAGCGGCCTCGGTCTCGCCATCGCCCGGCAGATTGCCAAGGCCCACGGCGGCGAACTCACCCTGCGCTCGGTGAAGGGCGCCGGCGCCGCTTTCGTCCTGTGGCTCCCCCTCTCACCCGAGTCCCGCACCGCCCCGGTGACCCAAGACGGCCTGCACCCGGTCCACGATCCCTTCGCCTGAGGCGGGCCCACGAAAGGGCAAGTACCAAGTACCGAGTACCAAGTACCCCCCGCACGGCGACCACCTCGCACTCCTGCACGCGCTCTCCCTTTACGGCCCGTTTACCCCCTCATCAATAGCTTGACGGCGTTCGCGAGCTCTACCCAGGAGGAGCCGTCCATGCCGCTCGACACCGATGTCGCCGTGCCCCGGGGCCGGTCGTGGCGTGACCTGCCCGACGCGCCTCCCGTCAGCGAGTCCCCCGGGGACGTCCCCGATGCCATGACACCCCCTCCGGCTCAGGCCGTTACCGGGGCCCACACCGTCGAGCTACCGGGTCGGGCGCTGCAGGCAGGCCCGCCGCCTCCCCCGACTCCCGACCCGGTCCCGGCGGTACGCCGCCCTCCCTGGATCTGGATCATCACCGGGGTCGCCGCCGTCGCCGCCGTCGCCATCGTCTTCGCCGCGGCGCCGTGGGAAGACGATTCCGACGGCCTGGTGACCGCCGGCGTCAACGTCGATACCGTTCCCCGCCGGGTGACGCCGCTGCCCCCGGTGAACGACGGCCTACCGGAGGACACGGACATCCCGGCCGTGCCCCAGGACGGCGCCCAGCCGGTGCCGATCCCGTCCACCCCCGGCGAGGGAATGGCCCCGGACGGGGAGGCGACCCCTGGCGGACCCCAGGATCTCGACGACCTCTTCGGCGGCAACGGCACCTTCGACGACCTCCTTCCCCCGGAACTGGAAGGCCTCCTCGAGGACATGCTGCAATCACCCGAGGGCATCCCCGGTGACCCGGGCCTGGTGCCCCCGGAACTGGCGCCTCTCTTCGACTACTTCCTCAACGAGGGCCTCGGAACCGAAGAGGGCCTCGACGAGATCATCTCCCCCGATCTGCAGCGGATGCTGAGCCGCCTGCTCGCCGGTGAGGAGTTGGGCCCCGAGGACCTGTTGTGGCTGCTCGGGTCGCCGGAAGCGCAAGATCTACTGGACTCGCTACTCGGAAACGGATGACGATGAATGATCTGACCAAGAGATCCGGCCAGCTCGAGCAGGCCATGTTCGAGATGCGCCGCGTGGTGGTGGGCCAGGACCGCGTCCTGGAACGCCTCATGGTGGCCCTCCTCGCCGGTGGGCACACCCTGCTGGAAGGCGTACCCGGGCTGGGCAAGACGCTCACCCTGTCGACCATGGCCCGGGTGCTGGGTGGGAGCTTCTCCCGCATCCAGTTCACCCCTGACCTGCTCCCCAGCGACATCACCGGCACCCGGATCTACCTCGCCTCCCAGGAGCGCTTCGATGTGGAGCCGGGCCCGGTGCTGGCCAACTTCGTGCTCGCCGACGAGGTCAACCGCGCCCCGGCCAAGGTGCAGTCGGCGATGCTGGAGGTGATGGCCGAGCACCAGGTGACCATCGGTGATCGCACCTTCTCCGCCCCGGACCCGTTCCTGGTGATGGCCACTCAGAACCCGATCGAATCCGAGGGCGTCTACCCGCTCCCCGAGGCGCAGCGGGACCGCTTCATGATGCGGGTCCCCGTCGGCTACCCGACGATGAGCGAGGAGCGGGAGATCGTGCGGCGCATGGACGTCATCGCCACCGAGGCCGACCCCATCCTCGACCCCGCCGACGTGATCGCCATGCAGCGCTCCGTGAGGTCGATCTTCGTCGACCAGAAGGTGGTGGACTACGCCCTGCGCATCGTCACCGCCACCCGCCGCCCCCGCGACGTGGGTATGGAGCACCTGGAGGGACTCATCGAGTACGGCGCCAGCCCCCGCGCCTCGATCGCACTCACCAGGGGCGCCCAGGCGATGGCACTGCTCAAGGGCCGCGGCTACGCCCTGCCCCAGGACGTCTACGAGATCGCCTACGACGTGCTCAACCACCGTGTGGTGCTGTCCTACGAGGCACTCGCTGACGGGCTCACCGTCGACGACCTGCTCGTCGAGTTGCTCTCCAAGCTGCCGGCGCCGCGCATCACGGTCAGCGAGGTGCACGGAGGCTGGGCCGACCCGGTGCCGACGCGCTCGACTCCGAGCCACGCCCCGCTGCTGCCGCACGAGTCGCCGATCCCCGAGATGCCGCCGGCACCGCCGTCCGCCGACCCCACCCCGGCCCCGTACCTGCCGCCGGAGCCGGCCGACTACGGCTATCCGGCGCCCGCCGAGCCGGCCCCGGTGAGTCCCGAGGCGCAGCCGGCGACCGCCGCCCAGTCGCCTGCCTCTCCGCAGGTACCGGACCTCACCATCCCCCAGATTCCGGACTTCCAGGTCCCGCCCTACCAGGTGCCCGCCTTCGACGCCCCGCCGAGCGCGGCTCCGCCTGTCGAGGCCGTCGCCGCCGAGCCACCCACCGCGGCCGAGCCTCCAATGCCCGCCACCGCCGAGGCGCCCCCGGTGCCCGAGGACCCGGCTCCGGTGCAGGAGGCCCTGCCGGCCGAGGCCCCCGTGGCCGTTCGGGAGCCGGATCAGGCATCGTGATCGACACCCGGAGACAGGCGGCGCTGCGGTCACTGGAGCTCACCGTGACCCGGCGCCTCGACGGCATCTTGCAGGGCGACTACCGGGGGCTCATTCCCGGGCACGGGTCGGACACCGGCGAGGCGCGCCCGTACGCCCCCGGCGACGACGTGCGCCGCATCGACTGGAACGTGACCGCCCGCACCAACGAGCCCCACGTGCGCGACACCATCTCCGACCGTGAGCTGGAGACCACCCTGCTGGTAGATCTGAGCGGGTCGATGTCGTTCGGAACCGCCCTCATGGAAAAGCGCGACACCGCTCTGGCCGCCGCCGCCGCCCTCGGCTTCCTGGTGGGCCGCGGAGGCAACCGCATCGGCGGGCTCGTCGTTGCCGGCAACCGGCAGGAGTGGGTACGGGCGCGCGCCGGGCGCTCGCACCTCTACGGCCTGCTCGCCCGCATGTGGGAAGTGGAGCGCGACACCGGCTCCGGCGACCTGGAGAGCGCCCTCTCGGCGGTCGAGCGACTTGCCCGCCGCCGCGGCTTCGTCGCCGTCGTCTCCGACTTCCTCGACGACGGCCAGTGGGACAAGGCCCTGAGGGCTCTGTCCCACCGCCACGACGTCCTCGCCGTGGAGGTAGTCGACCCCCGCGAGATGGCACTCCCCGACGTGGGCAACCTCACCTTCGTCGACCCCGAAACGGGTCGGCGCCGCTTCGTGGACACCTCCTCGGACGAACTGCGCCGCCGCTTCGAGGAGGCCGCCACCGAACAGCGGCTCCGCATCGGCCAGACACTGCGCGCCACCGGCGCCGACCACCTCCGCCTCCGCACCGACCGGGACTGGGTGGGCGACCTCATCCGCCACATCGTGCTGCGCCGCTCGGGCCGTTCCACCGGACGGCGGCCATGACCTTCCTCTCCCCGCTCTGGCTGCTCCTCCTGGTGCTGCCGCTGCTCGCCGCCGGTGCGTACATGGCGGCGTTGCAGAGGCGTGAGAAGTATGCGGTCCGCTTCACCAACCTGGAACTTCTCGACAAGGTGGCGCCGGAGAAGCCCGGCTGGCGCCGCCACGCCCCCGCGGTGGCGATCCTGCTGGGCATGGTGGCCCTGGTGACCGCGGTGGCCCGGCCCAGCGTCGCCGTCGCCATCCCGCGGCCGGCGGCCACGGTGATCCTCGCCGTCGACGTCTCCCTGTCCATGGACGCCGACGATGTCGACCCCAACCGCCTCGAAGCAGCCCAGGAGGCGGCCCGCGCCTTCCTCGACCTGGCCCCCGAGGAGTTGGAGATCGGAATCGTCTCCTTCGCCGGCGACGCCCTTCCCCTCCTCTCACCGACCCCCGACCGTGAGCTGGCGCGTCTCGCCATCGACCGCCTCGAGCTGGACGAGGGCACCGCCATCGGCGAGGGCATCTACGTATCGGTGCAGATGGCCGTCGCCGAGCGCCAGCAGCGCGAGCTGGTGGGGCCGCAGGAGGACTCCGGATCGGAGCCGTCCGACGGGGAAGATGCCGACGCGGCGCCGGCCGAGGCGATCGTGGTGCTCTCCGACGGGGAGACCACGATGGGACGCGACGACCTGGAGGCCGCCCAACTCGCCGCCGAGTCCGGCATCCCGGTGTCGACCATCTCGTTCGGCACAGCCGACGGCTTCGTCGTCATCCAGGGTGACACCATCCCGGTCCCGGTGAACGAGGGCGCCCTCGAGGAGGTGGCCGAGATCACCGGCGGCGAGTTCTACCAGGCGGCCACCTCGGGCGAGCTGCAGTCGATCCTCGACAACGTCGGCTCCAGTGTCGGCCTGGAATACGAGCAACACGAGATCACCAACTGGTTCGCCGGAGCCGGTCTGGTCTTCATCCTTCTCGCCGCCGCCGGGTCGCTCCTCTGGTTCTCAAGGATGCCTTAGGGGTGTGCAAGGTTTCTGTGACCGCTTCACGTAGCGGGGAGGTACTTGGTACTTGGTATCTGGCGGCCACTGCAAGCCCTCCTGATCAGCGCCAATCGTGCAGGCCGACCACCTACCAGTTCCAAGTACCAAGTACCAAGTACCAAGTACTTCTTCTCAACGGTCTTCGGTCACGTCGGCGACGGTTGCCTGGAACAGGGTGATCACATCGTCGGCGGCAACCGTGAGCGAGACGCCGTGGGCGCCGCCGCCGATGGAGACGGCATGGCCGGCGATGCGCTCGTCGGCAATGACCGGCCAGGTATGGGTGGAGCCGAACGGGGTGATGGTGCCCCGCTCGTAGCCGGTGGCGTCGCGGGCCACGTCGGCGTCGGGCATGGACAGCCGGGACACGCCGAGCAGGTCCCGTAGCTTGGGCCAGGAGATGACACGGTCGCCGGGTACCAGCACGAAGAAGTAGTCGTCGTCGCCTCGGCGCACCACGATGGTCTTGACGATGTCGGCCGGTGTGACGCCGCGCACCTCGGCCGCCTCCTCCAGTGAGGAGACCCGGCCGTGGCGCACCACCGTGTGGGCGATGCCCGACGCGGTGGCTGCGTCGAGGGCGGGAGTGGTGCCGGTCATGGGGCAGGATGCTATCGCGGCCGCCGGTGTCGGGGCCCGCCATGACCTCCTACGTGCCCGGACCTCGCCGGATCCCCGGAGCCGACTCACCGGCGTTGCGGAAGTAGAAATAGAGGGGAACCAGCCCGATCACAGCCAGGGCGGCGAACAAGACAGCCCCGGCTTGTGAAGCCAGGCTCGAGGCCGGGTCGGCCCGATGACCGAACCACTGGTCGGTGGCGACGCCGATCGCCTCGATTACCGCGTAGACGAGATAGCCGCCGCTCACCACGATGGCCCAGGGACGGCGATGCCACAGCCACCATGCGGTGACCAGCATCAGCGGGAACCAGAAGGCGAGATCCTCGACGTAGATGGCATTGGTCGCCACCGCGGTGCCCTCCATCAACGTCGCCGGTTCATCACCGAGCATGACGGGGACCACTGCCCGCAGCCACAACAGTGTATTGAGGCCCACCACCGTCCACAGGTAGACGGCCAGACCCCGCACCGGGAGATCCCCCAGGCTTCGAGCCACACCATCGATATCGGTGGCTCGCAGCAGGGCTATGGCGGCGAACACCGAGAGACCGAAGGTGGTCACATAGAAGAGGAAGAGGCTGTTGAACGGGGTCAGGAACAGGAACAGGAACGAGTTGTAGAGCAGGTAGGCGACGGCTCCCAGCCAGACCACCGGCCACCGCCACGATCCCCGTGCGCTCTCCCGGATCGACGCGGCCAGGAGCGGCACCGCCACCACCAGCATCACCAGAGCTGTCCCCCGAGCGTTTGCATTGGTGACAGCCGGTCCGGTGAGGACATCGGGGACGAAGAACGTCAGGCCGGCGGTAACGGCAGCCGCCACCACCAGCGCCCACGACAGCAGATACGCATGGCGAGCTTCGAGCGCACGACCCGCGGCGACGGACGTGACAGCCGGTTCGAGGGCGGTAGACATCGTTCCTCCTGGTGCCGAGCATCCGGTGTCTCACCAGTGTTTCCCGACCACCCATCGCTCTCACAGTGCCGTTGGTCATGTGTCCTCCGGCACAGGTCCCGCTCCGCGTGAAGCTGAGCCGGAACGCCCGGTGCGCACCACGTCCGGCCTCCCGGTCCACGGTGCGGGGATCGGTGCCGGCTACCTGATACCGGCTACCGGATAGCCTCTCACAGGCACCGAGGGCGTTCACGGGGAACGACCGCTTTCGACGCCACCTCGTGCATACTGTTGCGATGCGCACCGCTCTCCGCTTATCGCTCGGGCTGCTCCTGGCCGTGCTGGCGGCCTGTGCGGCCCCCGATGCGGCGACCGAGACGCCGGTAGAGACGGTCGCTTCCGCCACCACTGCGGTGCCCGCTCCCGCCGTGGCCGACACCACGACGACCACGACAACGCAGGCGGCGCCGCCGGCGGTGACGGTGGACGACGTGGCCGGCTGCACCATCGGCGATGTGCTCAAGGTGGGTGCCGAGGGTGACGAGGTGGTGTGCCTGGAGGCTCACCTGGCGGCGCTGGGAATGTTCGACGGCGCCCCCGACACCACGTTCGACGAGGACTCGGCGCAGGCGGTGAGAGCTTTCCAGGAGTCGAACGGACTCGACGCCGACGGGGTGGTGGGGCGAGTCACCGCCACCGAGATCGGCCTGTGGGACGAGCCGCCGGTACCGGATCCCGATCCGGCGTCGTGCAAGGCGGGAGGCCGTTCCGCCGTGGTCGACCGGGCCACCCAGAGGGCGTGGCTGTGCACCGACGGCACCATCGACAAGGTGATGGCGATGACCTCTGCTCGCACCCAGCCCGACCCGGGCGAGTACCAGGTGTACGCCAAGGATATGGACGCATGGTCGAACCTCAGCGGCCGCAACTCCACCATGACGCACTTCGTGGCCTTCACCTACGGCAAGTACCAGGGCGCCCGCATCGCCTTCCACTCCATGCCCACCTACGAGGACGGCTCCTACATCCAGCCTCTCGACACGCTGGGCAGCCCCGACTGGCACGGAGACAGCGCCGGCTGCATCCGCGTGCACCCGGACGACGCCCAGATCGTCTGGGACCATCTGGCCGTGGGAGACACGGTGGTGGTGATTTCGTAGTACGTATCACGTATCACGTATCACGTATTACGTATCACGTATCACGTATCACGTACCAAGTACCCGCTGCTACGACGCCGGTAGAAGCTCCCGCCGATGCGTCCGGGCCCCGATGTGATCCGCGAGGTATGTCGCGTCCTCCGCCACGCCGTCGATGAAATGCGAGCGGCGGGTCCAGAGGAAGCGGAGCCCGATGACGTACAGGCCGGGCTCGGGGGTGACACCGCGGTGGTGAACGATCTCGCCCCTGTCGTCGGTCACCTGCAACTCCAGCCACGGGTAGGAGCGGCGGTAACCGGTGCTCCACAGCACCGAGGTGATGCCCTCCGCCGCCAGGTCGAGCTTGTCGATGGGGCGGTCGGGCACCCGCACCGGTAGCGGGCGGGTCGGCGGCTCCAGCACCGCGTCGAGGCCGGTGGAGGCGGCATGGGCGTCGAAGCGGTCGAGCAGTCGGGTCAGCACCGCGTTGGCGGCGGCGGCGTTGGCGGCGAGGCCGCCGTCGAACCGCACCGCGGTGCCCGCGGTGGCGGCGAGCCTTCCGGTGACCTCGATGCCGCGGCGCTGCACTACGCCCAGGTCGAGGTCGGCGCCTCCATCGGCGCCGCTCAGCGACAGGCTCACCGCTCGCCGCGCCGCCTCGATGTCGACAACCCGGTCGGCGGTGGTCGAGAGCGTCCCCACCGCGTCGAGCCACCACCACATGTCCCGTCCCCGGTAGCGCCGCGGTGTCTGGGAGTGCCGGCCTGCCGCCACCAGGGTGCGCCGTCGGTGGCGGTGGAGCTCAGTGGCGATCTGCATCCCGGAGGCGCCGGCGCCGACGACGAGGACGCCGCCGGCCGGGAGCGCGCCCGGGTTGCGGTACTGCGAGGAGTGGATCTGGTGGATGGCGGGGTCGAGCCCGCTCGCCAATGCGGCCGGCACCGCCGGCAGGTCGGCGTGCCCGGTGGCGACGACAACGTTGGCGGCCTCGTAGGTCCCAGTTCCTGCCTCGACGACGAACCCGGTCCCCGAGCGGCGGACCGCGGTGACGGTGACACCCTCGTGCACCGGCGCGCCGCCGGCGCGGGCGTAGCCCTCGAGCAAGGCGATCACTTCATCGCGGGTCATGAACCCGTCCGGATCGTCGCCCTGGTAGGCGTGGCCGGGCAGCCGGGTCATCCAGTTGGGGGTGAGCAGGTGCAACGAGTCCCAGCGACCGCGCCAGCGCTCGGCGACGCGGCCCCGTTCGAGGACGGCGTGGTCGATGCCGCGCTCGGTGAGGCAGCGGCTCATGGCGAGCCCGGCATGGCCGGCGCCGATGATGATGGTGTCGGTGGGGGGCATGGGCTGTAGGTCCTCGCTGTGCAAGTGGAACCGGACATGGGTGAGCCCGGGGGCGCGACGTGCGCCGCCCGGGCCCCCCGCTTGCTGGTCAGGTCCGCTGCCGGTCCCTGGTCCGGTTCCGCCGCAGGTCCCGGTGGAACAGCACCAGCGCCATGACGACGGCGGGGTGTAGGGGGTATGGCTGCATGGTCGGGCCTTTCAGGCGACCTCGACGCTCACCGGGATGCCGTTGGTGAGTACGTCGAAGACGGCGGAGCGGGCGACGGAGCGCTCCACCACCTCGCGCAGGGTGTCGGCGTCGGCATCGCCCTCGATCTCGAAGCGGACCCGGAGTCCCTGGAAGCCGTTGCGAACCGACGTGTCGAGGCCGAGCAGGCCCATCAGGTCGATGTCGCCCTCGACGGTCGACTGGACACGGTGCAGTTCGATGCCGCGGGCAGAAGCGATGTTGCCGATACCGGCGGTGATGCAGGCGGCGATGGCGTGCAGCAGGTACTCCACCGGGGCCGGGCCGTTGTCCTGGCCGACGAGGACGGCGGGATGGTCGCTGTCGGCGGTGTACACCGCCTTGTGCTCGTTCTCCTGCCCGGCGCCGAAGAAGCCGCCGATGGTGGTGCGGCTGTGCGTGCCCCCCAGCCAGCTATTGGTGGCGCGGAACTGGAACTTGGCCGCCGCCGGCTGGTCCCTCACCACGTCCAGGGTGGCGAACAGGGTCGGGACGTCGACGCCGTTGATCGGCGCCGCGGTGCGCGTGGTCATGGTCTTCTCCTCAGTGGGTCTCTCCCCGGTCTCCTTGCGGGGCTGAAGGCAAGCTACGACGGGGACCCGGGGCCGCCATCGGTGACGGCTACCCATATTCGGTGGTGTGATGCCTACAAGCACCAAGCCCGGCCGTGGGGCCGGGCTTGGTGGGTCGGGGGGTTCGGACGGGACTCCCTAGCGGTTGAGCTGGAGGGAGACGCTGCTGCTGTACGCCGCGAGGTACGGATCGACCGGTGTCGCGATCATCGCCGGACGCCGCCGCGTGAATCGGATGCGTGCCATGTCATACCTCCCTTCGTAGGTTGCTCTGCCAGGCCCCGATGGTCCGTTCCCAGTTGCGGAGGAAGGCCTGGCGCTCCGCCGGTGTCGTGAACGTCATGTTCTGTCTCTCCTGGTGTTGTCGTGCTGTCAAAGTACGGCCGATCCTTCCGGTGTACATCGGTAAGGGCTGCCCAATTGGACGCCGTCGCCGGGTTCGGATCACCTATGTGGCGTTGACGGCCGGCGGCGTCCTGGTGGGCTGCCGGTTCTCAGTGGTTGTGTGCGACGGAGTCCATCCCGCACTTGCCGGGCTCGACCGTCTGCGGGATGGTCAGCGGGCCTTCCGCGGGCGCCTCGAAGAAGGTCGCCAGCACCACCGTCGGCTCGTCGGTGGGGTTGAAGGCGGTGTGGACGTTCCGTCGCCCCGGGTCGATGAAGACCGTTCCCGCGGCGTAGGGGCGGTGCACGCAGTCGTTGGCGTTGACGTAGACCAGCTCGCCTTCGGTCACATTGGCAATCACCGGTCCCGGGTGCGTGTGCCAGGGGAACTGAGCGCCGGGCTGCACCGTGATCCGAACCACCACGGTGCGGGAGGGCTCGGTGACATCGATCTTGAACGGCTTGGCGGGCCGGGACTCGGCCGCCTTGTCCTCCAGGTCGACCCGCAAGGTCAAGTTCACGTCGTCGGTGAACTGGGCCCGGCTGCTGAGGATCTCGGTGCCGATGGGCGGAGGCGACGGCTGGGCCATCGCCGCCACGGCGGCGCTCAGGACGACCGCAAGGGACAGGGCCCCGGCGATCAGGATTCGCTTGTTCATGTCTCGTTAGCTCCTTTGCTGCTTGATGAGACGCTGTCACTGCCGATGGCCACACCGGGGTGGTGGACGCCGGCTCCTCGCCCCGGCTACTGCGCCGGTGCGATGTTCTGGTTGATCCGGAAGACGTTGTCGGGGTCGTACTCGGCCTTGATGCGGGCCAGTCGGGCGAAGTTCGGCCCGTAGGTGGCCCGTACCCGGTCGGTTCCCTCACCCTCCCCGAGGAAGTTGACGTAGGCGCCGCCAGACGAGAAGGGGTGCAGCGCCTCCCAGTAGTCGACGGTCCAGTTGCGGATCAGGTCGCCGTTGGCGGGATCGGGGTCCACGCCCACGATCACCTGGGCGAACGTGACGTCGCGGTGCGAGAAGGCGGTGTCGCCGACGGCGGTGCGTCGGGCCGCTCCGTCGATGGGATACAGGTGCATCGACGACAGCGCCGTGGGCATGCGCCGACCGTGGTCGACGTGCCGGGAGACCGCCTCGTCGCTCAACCCGGCGAAGAAGTCCGCACGCCAGTACCACTGCATCCCCGGTGGGTAGAGGGCATCGAAGGCGGTCTGGAGGTGGGGGAAGTCGGCGCTGTGGATGGCGTGCAGCGCGGGGCGGCCCACCCTCTCGACCGGGGCGAGGTCCGCTGCCGCCTGGTCTTCGGGCCCGGTGTGACACCAGACGATGCCACACATCTGCTGTCCATGGAGTTCGGCGGGGAACGACGGCGCCGGCGGGACGGTGAGGAAGGCGAAGAATCCGTTGAGCGCTTCCGGCGCAGCCGGGATGAATTGGCGATACCAGGTCAACACCTCGGCGGCCTGGTCGATCGGCCATAGTGTGGGGCCGGCGGTGACGGTGCCGAGGGGATTGAGGCGGAACAGGAACGACGTCACCACGCCGAAGTTGCCCCCGCCGCCGCGGATGGCCCAGAACAGGTCGGGATGCCGATCCGCGTCCACGGACACCCGGGACCCGTCGGCCAGGACCATCTCGGCGCCGAGCAGGTTGTCGATGGTGAGGCCGAAGCGTCTGGTGAGATGTCCGATGCCGCCGCCCAGGGTGAGGCCACCGATTCCCGTGGCCGAGACGACCCCGGTGGGCACGACGGCCCCGACGGTCGCGGTGGCGGCGTCGAGGTCGGCGAGAGTGGCGCCGCCGCCGACGCGCACGGTTCCGGCGGCGGCGTCCACCTCGATGGCACACATCGACGACAGGTCGATCACCAGGCCGTCGTCGACTGAGCCCAAACCCGCCCCGCTGTGCCCGCCGCCGCGGACCGCCAGGGGCAGGTCGTGGTCGCGGGCGAACTTGATGGCGGCGGTCACGTCGGCGCCGCCGGCACAACGGACGATGACGGCGGGATGTCTGTCGATCATGGCGTTGTGCAGGCGGCGGGCCTCTTCATAGACGCCGTCACCGGGCATGACGACCCGTCCCTGCAGGTCGGCTGCAAGGCGCTGGACATCGAGTTCGAGCTGTCCGAGTCCCATCAGGGTCTCCTTCGTGGGTGGAGGCGAGGGGCGCGCGGGGCGCCGGCCTGCGGAACGTATCGGGGACGGCGTTCGGGAAACGTTCGGAAGGCGTTCGGCCGCACGAAACCCCGGCGCGTCGGACGGTGGAGCCGGACCGTCCCCGGTTCGGTGCCGCCGAACTCAGACCTGGGTGAGCAGGGCGTCCGCTGCGGCGAGATCGGCTGGATTGGAGCCCGAGGAGGTCTTGCGTATCGGTGCCAGCAGCGTCGCCGCCTCATCGTCCCGTCCCGCCGCCAGGTAGCGGCCCGCCAGATCGATGGCGGCGCGCAGTTCCAGGGCACGACTGCCCTGCCGGCTCGCCTCGTCGAGGGCTTTACACAGAATTGCCTCGCCCGCCTCGCCGGGCTCGAGCCTCGCCGCCAGCCGCCACAGCTCGGGGAGCCACCACAGCTCGGCGTTGGCGGCCGCCAGGGAGCGGGCACGGGTGAGGACGTCGGCGGCGCGGTCCCGGTGTCCACCCTCGACGAGCACCGCGCTGAGGAGACCGAGATAGAAAGGGATCCGAGCACTGGCGCGGTAGGCGCCGAACTCCTCCAACCCGGTGCGGATGAGTGCCTCTCCGGGCCGCCCGCCGATGACGGCACCCTCCATGATGCGGGCCCAGTCGCCGTAGTAGCGGTACCCGTACCGGTCGCACAACCTGCGCCCGCTCCGCGCCAGCGCCAGTGCGCCCTCCTCGTCACCGAGGAGATACGACGTGATCGATCCGTAGGCGTACACCAGTGCCTGACTGAAGGGGTGGCCGGTCGCCTCGGCCATGGCGACCGCCTGCGACGACGCCTCGGCGGCGTCGGTGGAGCGTCCTTTCAGCCACAGGCCGTGGGCACGCCAGGCCAGGACCATCGGGCGGGCCCGGAAGCCGAACGGCAGCAGTTCGGCGGTGCTGGTGAGTCGCTCCGCCTCCTCGAAGTGTTCCAACGCCTCGTCGAGTCGGCCCAGTGTCACCAGGGATCCGGCCAGGGTGAAGTGCGCTTGCCCGGCGAACCGGGACCGGTCGTGGTTGCGATTCAGCACCTCGGCGGCGAGGCGCTTCGACCACTCCATCCGCCCTTGAACGTAGGCGTGCCCCCACAGGGCGATCAGGCTGCTGCACACCGCGTCGGGCTCTCTGAGTGCCTTGCCGAGCGATATCGCCCGCTCCAGCGAGTCCCCCAACTCGGGTGCCGAGTAGCCCCGCAGCGCGTTGAGCGAGGGCGTGAGGGCGAGGCGGAGCGACAGCTCGGTACGATCCCTCTCCTCGCCCGCCGGTTGGGACGCCAGTAGGTCGAGGGCTCGGGTGTAGTGAGTTGCCGCCTCCTCATTGGCGAACACGGCGGTGGCGCCCTGAGCGGCGGCGGCATAGTGGCCGATGGCGCGCTCCGGCTGGCCCCCCAGCTCGTACTGCTCGGCAACGAGCGCCGATTCCGGGCCCAGCGTTCCGGGCTGCAGCTTCTCCATGGCAGCGGCGATACGCCGGTGCAGGAGGCGGCGGTGGGGCGGTGTGAGCCGTTTGTAGGCGGCGTCGCGGAGCAGGTCGTGAGAGAAGTCGTAGGTGGTCGCGGTACGTTCTCGGAGCAGTCGCCGGCGCCACAGCTCGTCGACGGCCGCCATCAGGTCATCGTCCCCGATGCCGGCGACGGTGGCCAACAGGTCCAGTGAGAAGTCCCTCCCCACCGCAGCCGCCACCCCGGCCAGTTCCTCGGCGGCGGGGCCGAGCCGCGACAGCCGGGCGCCGAGAACCGCCTCGGTCCGGGGTGTTGGAAGTGATCCTTCCCGCACGGCTTCCAGCACGAACAGCGGGAAGCCGCCGGTGGAGCTGTGGAGCTGTGCCACCGCACCGGCGTCGAGTGCCTCGCCGAGCACCGCCCCGGCCAGCATGGCCGACTCTTCGGCTCCCAGTGGCGCCAGGTCGATCTCGTCGAGGGTGCCTTCGGCACGAGCCCGGTCCAGGAAGGCCACGGCCTCGGCGTTGTCGCCGACCTCCTCGGTGCGTGCGGTGACAACGACCAGCGTCGGCACCACGGAACCGAGGTGGAGAAGCACCTCGAGCCACTCCAAGGTGTCGGCGTCGCACCACTGCAGGTCATCGAGCACCAGGAGGGTGGCCTGCTCTCCGGCGAGGGCGGCGCGCGCCATCCCCTCGAGGAAACTACGGCGCTGCCATGTGTCCGCCCCCGGCTCCGGAGTGCGGAGCACCTCAGCGCCGCCCAACTCGGGTAGCAGACGGCCCACCTCGGCACGCCACACCGTGTCCAGGCGCACCAGGTGGGGTCGCAACCGCGGCGAGCGCAACCACTCCGCCACCGGGGCGAAGGCGAGTCGACCCCGAGATGGGTAACAACGGGCGGTGAGGACGACACCTCCGTAACGACGTACCGTTCCGGCGGCCTCGGCGGCGAGCCGGGTCTTGCCCACGCCGGCCTCGCCGATGATGGCGACGAGGCGGGGGCCGTCCCTCGTCACCCGGACCCAGGCCCGGTCCAGAGCGGCGCGCTCGGCGGCGCGGCCCACCAGAGTCACATCTCCGGGCTGGCCCGGTTCGGCGGCCGTCACCGCGGCGTCGAAGAGGCTCCGGTACAGGGCCACGGTATCGGCCGACGGCGACACCCCCAGCTCGCGCTCGAGGACGGTGGCGCAGCGGTGGTAGGTGTTGAGCGCCGCCGAGCGGTCGTCGTCGCGCACCTGCAGCTCCATGAGACGCCGGTACCCCGCCTCCTCGTAGGGCTCGAGCGTGGTGCGGCGCCGGGCGTAGCCGATGGCGGCGGTGAGGTCGTCGTCCTCGGCGAGGGCGGTGGTGAGCCGATCGATCAGGTCGAGGCAGCGCCGCCGCAACCGCTCACGCTCCGACAGTACCCAGTCTTCGTAGAAGGCCGGCATCAGGTCCCCCCCATAGGCGGTGACCGCCTCGGTGGCGCTCCGGCGGAACCTGGCGGAGTCGTCCTCGCGTGCGGCGGCGTCGGCGGCGTCGACGGCCGCCTCGAAGACCGCCACGTCGACCACCGCGGGGGCATCCGACCGCCAGGTGACGGTGACGTGGTCGGTGGTCACGCAGGCGTCCGGGTCGGGTAGGCCGGCCCGCAGGTGATGGAGTTCCCGGCGCAGGTTGGTCCGCGCCTGCATCTCGGTGGAGTCCGGCCAGAACACGCCGGCGATGTGATGCCGTGGCTGCGGTTCGCCGCGGTGGAGGACGAGGTATCCGAGCAGGGCCATGACACGCGGGGCCCGGAATGCGGGAACGGTCTCGCCACCGGCGGCGACACGTTGCTCACCGAGAATCCTGATCTCGACCACGCGGTGTCCCGTTCGATCCAGCACATCGGGAGATGCCCGATGGACATCCCGCAGATTACCGGTTGCGGTGCGCCGGCGCCGGGCCGGTGGAGGCTCGACATCCGGCCCACAGATGGGTGGCCGGCGGCTCCGAATAGGTGGTGGCTGCCGATGGCGGGAGAAGACGTGCCCGGTACGTTCGCCGCATCACCACATATCAGGAGAGAGACATGAGGTTCAACAGTTCAGAGACGGCGCTCCACATCCGGCCTATGGGCCTCGGCGATGCCGCCGCGGTGGACGAGGTGTTCGCCGCCATGTCGCCCGAGGCGCGGTTCTTCCGCTACCTGCGCGCCATGCCCCAGCTCAGCGACGGCGCCCGCAGGGTGCTGGCGAACGTGGACGGGGTACGCCACTTCGCCCATGTGGCGGAGGCCGGTGGTGAGGCGGTCGGCATCGCCCGCGTCGTCAAGGACGGTGAAGGCTCCGCCGAACTGGCCGTCGAGGTGGCCGACCGCCACACCGGGCGGGGGCTGGGCCGTGCCCTGACCCGATCGGTGCTCGATGACGCCGCGGCCCATGGAATCCGTGAGGTCGACCTGCTGCTCCATCCCGACAACCACCGCGCCGTCCGCCTGTTCCGCTCGCTGGGGGCGCGCTTCGTCTACGACAACGGCCTGCTCTGCGGCAGGATGCCGACGCGCCAAGTGGCGGAACTGGCATCGTGACCCTGGCCACCAGGACCCACCCGGCCGCGGCCCCCGCGGTCCGGGCGGGCCTGCTCGACGTCCTACCCATCCTTCTCGGCCTGGCCCCGTTCGGTGTCACCATCGGGGCCGCCGTCGCCGGCTCGGCGATGGACAACCTGGCGGGCTGGCTCGGCGGGCCGCTGCTCGCCGCCGGTGCCGCCCACCTGGCGATCATTACCACCATCGACGCCGGTGGCGGAGCATTGGTCGCCGTCATCACCGCCGTGGTGATCAACGCCCGCCTGGCGGCGTACTCGGCGGCGATGGCGCCGCTCTTCATCGGCCAGCCGCGCTGGTTCCGCTGGGCGGCCCCGTACGCCCTGGTCGACCAGGCGTTCGCCGTGGCTACGGCCCGCTCCCAGGCCACCGAACCGCGCTGGTTCCGGCGCTACTGGGTGGCCCTGACGGTGCCGCTGTGCTTGACCTGGTACGCGCTCATCACCGCCGGGATGGCGCTGGGACCGGTGATCCCGGCAAGTTGGGAGATGTGGTTCGTCTCACCGCTGATGTTCGTCGCCATGGGCGCCCCGTCGGTCCGCGATCGCCGTTCGGTGCGGTCGGCGCTGGTGGCCGTCGTGGTGGCCGCGGCCACCACCGACCTCCCCGGCGGGGTGGGCCTGGTGCTCGCCATCGCCGCAGGGTGCCTTGCCGGCGCGGCGGGGAGGGACTCCGATGAGTGACCTGGCCATCATCGTCGCCGCCGGCGCTGCCACCTACGGGCTGCGGGTGTCGTTCATCGCCCTCCTCGCCGGGCGCCGCCTCCCGGCGGGTGTGGAGCGCCTCGTGGCACAGGTCAAGCCGGCGGCGTTGGCGGCGGTGGCCACCACCGCCGTGGTGAGCCGTGACGCCGTCGACCCGGCGCACATCGCCGCTCTCGCCGCCGCCGCCATCGTCGCCCGCCGCCGTCCCGACATCCTCCTCAGCCTCGCCGCCGGCATGGCGGTCCTCGTCCTGCTGACTGCCGTGACCTAGTACCTAGTACCTAATACCTCCTGTTAACACTCCTGTCACGGCTCATCCCGGAGTTGCTGCGTACACTCCCGCGGATGGTCCAGACATTCTCAGAGGCTTACGACGGGGACGATCCCCGGCCTCACTACGTGGCGCTGCTGCGGCGGCTCGACGAGATCGGCCCCGAGGAGTTGGTGGAGCGGGCCAAGATGATCGACGCCATCTTCCGCGCCACCGGGATCACCTTCGCCGTGCTGGGCCGGGAGGAGGGCCTGGAGCGCACCTGGCCGATGGACATCATCCCCCGCATCATCCCCGCCGGAGAATGGGCGACGATCGAGGCCGGCCTCATCCAGAGGGTCTCGGCGCTCAACCTGTTCCTCGACGACCTCTACGTCGGCCAGCAGGGCATCGTCCGTGACGGGGTCGTTCCCCGCTGGCTGGTGGAGTCGGCCGACGGCTACCTGCGGGAGGCCCACGGGATTCCCGCCGCCAAGGGCGCCCGTTGCGTCGTCGCCGGGATCGACCTGGTGCGTGACGCGGCCGGGACCTACCGGGTGTTGGAGGACAACGTGCGGGTTCCCAGCGGCGTCTCGTACGTGCTGGAGAACCGGGTGGCGATGAAGCGGGCCCTGCCGATGGCGTTCGCCCACCACGCGGTCCGCCCGGTGAACCATTACGGCAAGCTGCTCCTGGAGGCGCTCACCAGCATCGCTCCACCGGCCGCGGGGGAGCCCACCGTGGTGGTCCTCACCCCCGGGGTGGCCAACTCGGCCTACTTCGAGCACGCCTACCTGGCCCGGCAGATGGGGGTCGAGCTGGCCGAGGGCCGCGATCTGGTCGTCGACGACCATGTCGTCTACCTGCGCACCACCGAAGGCCTCTCCCGCGTCGACGTGATCTACCGCCGTGTCGGCGACGAGTGGCTCGACCCGGTCGTGTTCCGCCGCGACTCCATGCTGGGTGTCCCCGGCCTGATGGCGGCCGCCCGGGCCGGGAACGTCACCATCGCCAACGCCGTGGGCAACGGAGTCGCCGACGACAAGGCGGTGTACGCCTTCGTCCCCGACATGATCCGCTACTACCTGGGGGCGGCGCCGATCCTTCCCAACGTGACCACCTACCTGATGTGGGATCCCGACCAGCGCGCCGCGGTCCTGGACCGGCTCGATGAGCTGGTGGTCAAACCGGTGTCCGAGTCGGGCGGGTACGGCATCGTCATCGGTTCGCAGGCCACGGACGAGGAGTTGGCCGAGGCGGCCCGGGCCATCGAGGCCGACCCCCGCGGCTACATCGCCCAGGAGACGGTCCAGCTCTCTACCTCCCCGACGCTGGTCGACGGTACCCTCCAACCCCGCCACATCGACCTGCGCCCCTTCGTTCTCAGCGGCGAGCGCATCGAGGTCATCCCCGGTGGCCTCACCCGGGTGGCGCTCCCCGAGGGATCGCTCATCGTCAACTCCTCCCAGGGCGGCGGATCGAAGGACACCTGGGTGCTCGAGTCCGGGGAGGTGGCCCTTGCTGGCGCGCCACGCTGAGGACCTCTACTGGCTGGGGCGCTACATCGAGCGGGCCGAGGACACCGCCCGCCTCCTCGATGTGACCTACCACAACATGCTCGAGGTGTCGGCCGCGGAGGCCGCCACCGGCTGGCACGAGCTGCTCGAGGTGCTCATGGTCGACGACGTCTACGCCGGCGACCGCACCGACCCCCGGGCGGTCGCCCAGTTCGTCGCTCTCGACCGGGCCAACCCCGGTTCGATCCGCTCGTCGGTGTGGCGTGCCCGGGGCAATGCACGGGGCCTGCGCGACCGCATCTCCAGCGAGCTGTGGGAGTCGGTGAACGCCTTCTACCTGGAGCTGAACGCTCGGGACGTCCGTGCCGAGCTGGTCCGCCAGCCCTACGAGGTCTTCCGGTGGGTACGCAGCCAGTGCCAGCTCCTCTCCGGAGTGGCGTCGGAGACCATGCCCCGCGACGACGGGTACCGGTTCCTGGTTCTGGGCCGGTGGCTGGAACGGGCTGAGATGACCTGCCGGCTGCTGGCGGTCCGGTACAAGGGCCTCGGCGGCACCCGTGAGATCGAGTTCCACTGGTGGGCGGGACTGCTCAGCTCGGTTTCGGCGTTCGAGGCCTACCTGAAGGAGCACCACGCCTCGGTGGAGCCGGACCAGGTCCTGGAGTTCCTGCTGCTGTCGCCCGGTTTCCCCCGCAGCGTCCTGTTCAGCCTGCGAGCCACCGAACTTCAGCTGGACGCCCTGGTCCCACCCGAACAGCGGATCAACGCCCAACGCATCCTGGGCCGCACCCGGGCCGGCGTCGAGTACTGCGACGTGGAGGAGTTGCTGGTCACCGGCCTCGACGACTTCCTCGACAGGCTCCAGGAGGACATCTCGCGGGTGGGTGAGGCCATCGACTCGCAGTTCTTCCTCCAGGGTTCCGACCTCGACATCCACGCCTACCAGTCCACCTGACATGCGCCTCGAGATCCGTTACGTCACCGACTTCCAGTACCCCGAGCGGGTGCGTGAGTCCCACAACGTCCTGCGGGCACGTCCCGCCACCGACGCCCACCAGAGGCTGGTGTCGTACCGCGCCACGGTGAGCCCCTCGTGCCGAATCCACTCCTTCGTCGACTACTGGGGCACCTGGGTGGACACGTTCGGGGTGCGCCGGCCCCACGACCAGCTCGTCATCGTCGCCGACTCCGTGGTCGAGATCGGTGAGAAGCCCGCGCCCGAGGCGTCCTTCCCGCTCACGGCCTACCGGCAGGAGAGCCTGCGCGGCCTGCACTGGGCCTACCTGCAGCCGAGCCCGCACGCCATGTGGAGTGACAGCGTGGAGGAGTTGATGCACCCCGCCCTCGACGGAGTCACCGACGGGCTGGAGGCGATCTCCGCCGTCCACGACGCGGTCAGGTCGGCGCTGGCGTACGCCGAGGGCGTCACCTACGTGGGAGTGGACCTCGTCGACGTCATCGCCGCCGGTAAGGGGGTGTGCCAGGACTTCGCCCACCTGGCGCTGGCGGTGTTCCGCATGGCCGGAATCCCGGCCCGCTACGTCTCGGGCTACTTCTACTCCGAGGAGCAGTCGGTGGGCTCGGTGCCCGCCATCGCCGAGATCGACGTGCAGACCCACGCCTGGGTCGAGGTGCTGGTCCCCGAATGGGGTTGGTGGGGAATCGACCCCACCAACGACGTGCCGGTGTCGGCGCGCCACGCCAAGATCGGCCACGGTCGCGACTACGAGGACGTGATGCCCCTCCGCGGCACCTACCACGGCAAGCCGGAGCACATCCTGGAAGTCGACGTCCGCATGTCCCGCGAGACGATGTCCGTGTTCCAGCAGTCGCAGCAGTAGCGTACTACGTACTACGTACTACGCGAAGAGGCGCCCATGGCAATACGTAATACGTGATACGTGATACGTGATACGTGATACGTGGATACGTGATACGTGATACGTAATACGTGATACGTCACGCGACCCGGATGGGTCGGTCGCTCCGTATGTACTCACACGGAGAAGGGCGAGCGGAGTTGCTCGCCCGTTCTCCGCGCCGGCGGTTGGCGCCGGCGCGGGGGCAGAGAGAGAGGAAGGCACGCATGGGCACACCTGCAGGCGTCGACGGTGCTCGCCACACCTGGAAGCGTGGGAGGCTGATCGCCATCGCGGTGGCGGCGATGCTCGTCGGGAGCACGGCCGCCGCACTTGCCCAACAGGAGGATCCGCGGGCTCGCGAGTCGTACCGCACCCAGCTCAACGGGAGCACCGAGGTGCCGGCCAACCTGTCGACCTCGCTGGGGCGGGCCGGGGTACGGCTGGCGGTGAACGCCGATTTCGCCACCTTCGAGCTGCAGCTCCTCAACGAGTTGGCCAACACCACCCAGGCGCACATCCACATGGCCGCCCCCGGGGTGAACGGCCCCATCGTGGTCTGGTTCTACCCGTCAGGTCCTCCCGCGGCGCCGCCTCAGACGTTTGACCGGGTGACGCTGGCAGAGGGACGGTTCGGCCCCGAGAATCTGGTCGGCCCGCTGTCCGGCAACTGGGACGGGTTCGTCGCCGCACTCCGCGCCGGCAACCTGTACGTCAACGTCCACAGCTCGGCATTCCCACCCGGTGAGATCCGCGGCCAGCTCGCACCCGCCTCCGAAGTGCCCCGTAGCCCGGAGAACTGACAGCGGGAGGGACGGTTTACCGGCGAGCGGGGGTGCGGCATGAGGCGCGCCCCCGCCTGCCCAACAGTCGGTTCCCTGCATCATGATGCGCAGCCGTGGTGATATGATGCAGTCGTGCGCACCACGGTGTCGATCGACGATCAACTCCTCGCCGAGGCGAAGGCGGTGGCGGCGCGTAGCGGGCGCACTCTCGGAGCCGTCATCGACGATGCTCTGCGGCTCGCCATGGCCCGTCCCGGTGGTCCGGCGGAACGGCCCGAGAGGGTGTCGCTCCCCGTCCACGGCGCCAAGGGTCTTCGTCCCGGCGTGGACCTCGACGACCGGGCTGCCATCGCCGAGCTGCTCGACGAGAACGACCCCCGTGCTGCTCTGTGACGTCAATGTGTTCGTGTACGCGATGCGGCAGGACTCGCCGTATCACCAGGTCTACCTCGACTGGCTGGAGCGAGTCCTCGGGGACGACGCACTCGTCGGCGTGAGTGAGATGGTCCTGTCGTCGGCGGTGCGGATCGTCACCAACCACCGCATCTTCGTCGAGCCGTCGTCGACCGAGGACGCGCTGGCGTTCTGCGAGAGTGTTCTGGCGGCTCCCTCGTCGATCGAGGTGAGGCCGGGGGAGCGGCACTGGGGGATCTTCGTCCGGCTGCTGCGGAAGACCCGGGCGCGGGGTAACGACGTTGCCGACGCCTACCTGGCGGCGATGGCGCTGGAACACGGCGCCACCTGGGTGACGCGGGACCGCGGCTTCGCCCGGTTCGACGGGCTGCGGATCTTCGATCCTGGCGACTGACCGATCGCCCCGGTCCGCTCAGTCGCCGGGGCGCAGCGCGAACAGTGTCCGGTTGCCGCCGGGGACGGGTTCCTCGCGCTCGATGACGAAGCGGTCGGCGAGGTAGGCGCGCAGGGCGTCCTCGGTGTAGTCGGCGTGGATCTCGTGGGGGCGCTTGTTGGCGGTGAGGGCGTCGACCATGGGGTCGCCGGGAGGCACGAACTCGAACACGACCCGGCTTCCGAGGTCGGCGAGCCAGGAGATGACCTCGCCGAGGGGGATGTTGCGCCCGATGACCAGGTGGTGGACCACGGCGTTGAGGATGGCCAGGTCGGGCGTGCCCCGCTCCTCGACGGTGCTTCGCTCCCTTCCCCGCCAGCCCAGGCCGGGGGAGGGTGACGCCAGGTCCTGGAGCAGTGGGAGGACGTTGGTGGAGCCCTCGGCGGACAGTGCCCGGTACAGCTCGTCGAGGACCAGCTCGTCGGCGTCCATGGCGATGACGGTGCCGCCGGCGGACGCGGCGATGCGGGAGAAGTGGCCGTCGTTGGCGCCCACGTCCCACACCAGCTTGGGGGGGTGGGCGTCGACCTCGGCGGCGAGGAAGTCGCTCTTCATCGACCGCTGCACCGCCACGTGGCCGCAGTCGGCGGCGTAGCGGTTCCACTGCGAGGCGTCGGCATGCCAGGTGAGGCTTTCGACGGTCTTGCGCAACCCGGAGACGTTGGACTGGATGAGCCGCTTGTCGAAACCGGCCTCTTTGAGCTCGGAGCGGACGTCCCGCTCGGAGCTGCGGTAGCGGCGCTCGCCCCGGGCCTGCAGCTTGACGTGCATCGGCACGCCCTTGCGGGCCAGGTCACGGGCCGAGAGCATGCGCTCCAACTGCTCGGCAGTGAGGCCTTCGGTGTCGCCCTTGAGCCAGGGCTGGAAGGGGAGGTCCCGGTACGCCCGCAACATGAGCGGGTACAGGTAGAGGCGGAGGAACTGGCGGTACCCCACCCACACGTCGCCCTTGGCGAGCGGCTCGAACGACCCGATGTCGATGAACACAGGGCGTGACCCGCGGAACTGCACGTTGTACGGGGTCGAGTCCTTGAGGATCATGTCCTCCTCGAGCGCCGCCGCCAGCAGGTCGAGCTGCAGCAGGGCGGCGTCGCGCAGCATCGAGAACGTCCACTCGTAGGGGTAGGAGACGAAGGGGATGCGCTCGTGATGGAGCACCGCGGCCCACTCGCCGGGCGGCGCGGGGACCGTGCCGGACTGCTCGGTGGCCACGATGCGTCCCGCCTTCATGGCGGCGGGGAAGAACCGCGTCGCTTCCAGCTTCTCGTAGTCGGCCAGCGCCCGCTTGCTCAGGGCCCGGTAGACCTCGCCGTCCACGTGGAACACCCGCCCCCCGGGATCGCGGAAGGACCCGGGGTCGAGGGAGGCTTCGGTAGGGCGCGGCGCATCCTCAGGTGTGGTCATGTCGGGGTGTGGCGGAGCCGCTCAGCCGGCGGTGGGCTCGGCGGGTTCGGTCTCGGGAGCCTCGGCCTCGGCCGTGGTCAGCTCGTCGCCCTCGGCGGGCACCTCGGTGCTCTTGCGGAAGCGGCGGCCCCTGGACTTGACCAGGACGGCGATGCCGGCGGCCCCGCCGAGCACCGCCTGCATGATGATGGTGCCCGTCCCCGGGTCGAGGTATGCGATCACATTCATTACGGCCTCCGGAGCCAAGATGTTCTCAGACCTCCGGAGTGTAGCGGGGAGGTGAACTGTGGGCATTAGCCAATGACATGGAAGCGAAAAGAACGTACTACGTACTACGTACTACGTCTGGCGACAGGGTGCGATCTGGCGGTGTTCTCGGTCCCGTGGATGATGGAGCAACGGAAACGACAGGGGTGGTGCACCCGAGTGTGGCGCACCACCCCTGTCTTGCGTAGTACGTAGTACGTGCTACGTGGTACGTACTAGAACTGAGCTTCTTCCGTCGAACCCTCAAGAGCCAGCGTCGACGCGGCGCCGCCGGCGATCACCGTGGCGACGTCGTCGAAGTAGCCGGCCCCGACCTCGCGCTGGTGGCGGGTGGCGGTGTAGCCGGCCGTCTCCATGGCGAACTCGGACTCCTGCAGGCGCACGTAGGCGGTCATACCCTCGGCGGCGTAGCCGGTGGCCAGGTCGAACATGGCGGCGTTGAGGGCGTGGAAGCCCGCCAGGGTGATGAACTGGAACCGGTACCCCATGGCCCCCAGCTCCTTCTGGAAGCGGGCGATGGTGTCGTCGTCGAGGTGGCGGCGCCAGTTGAACGACGGCGAGCAGTTGTAGGCGAGCAGCTTGCCGGGGAACTGCTCCTGGATCGCCTCGGCGAAGCGGGCCGCCTCGTCCAGGTCGGGCGTCGAGGTCTCGCACCAGATGAGGTCGGCGTACGGCGCATAGGACAGGCCGCGGGCGATGGCGGAATCCATCCCGGAACGGACCCGGAAGAATCCCTCGGGGGTCCGCTCCCCGGTGGTGAAGGGGCGGTCGACCTCGTCGACATCGCTGGTGAGCAGCGTGGCGCCCAGCGAGTCGGTGCGGGCCACCACCAAGGTGGGCACCCCGCTGACGTCGGCGGCGAGGCGGGCCGCCTTGAGGGTGCGCACGTGCTGGCCGGTAGGCACCAGCACCTTGCCCCCCATATGGCCGCATTTCTTCTCCGAGGCGAGCTGGTCCTCCAGGTGCACGGCGGCGGCGCCGGCGGCGATGTAGGACTTGGTCAGTTCGAACACGTTGAGCGCCCCGCCGAAGCCGGCTTCGGCGTCGGCGACGATGGGCAGCATGTAGTCGACGTCGAAGCGGCCCTCGGACCAGGCGATCTCGTCGGCGCGGCGCAGGGCGTTGTTGATGCGGCGCACCAGCGCAGGCCCGCTGTTGACGGGATACAGCGACTGGTCCGGGTACACCTGCTCGGCCTCGTTGGCGTCCCCGGCAACCTGCCAGCCGGACAGGTAGATGGCCTTGAGGCCGGCCTTGGCCATCTGCACCGCCTGCCCGCCGCTGATGGCGCCGAGGGCGTTCACGTAGTCCTCCTCGGCGAGGAGGCGCCACAGCTTCTCGGCGCCGCGGCGCGCCAGGGTGTGGTCCACGGTGAAGGTGCCCTGCAGCCGCACCACGTCTGCCGCGGTGTGCTCCCGGACCACGCCATCCCAGCGCGGGTCGGTGGCCCATTCCTTCTCGATCGTCCCGGTCCTGGTGTCGAAGTCGGTCATGTCGTGCTCCTGGTGTCCGCCGGCGGGCGCCGGCTCCCTGTGATGCTCGGGGGGAGTTGAGGCTGACGGGCTAGGAGCCCGATACCAGCGCCTCGTAGGCGGGGAGGGTGAGGAACTCGGGGAAGTCGTCGGAGAGGGCGACGTCCTCGAACAGGGCGCGTGCCCGGTCGTAGCGCCCGGCGGCGAAGCCGGAATCGCCGAGTTGGCCGCGCATCTTGGCGGTCTCGTCGTCGACGAGCGAGCGCACCAGATCGGTGTCGACGCTACGGCCGTCGTCGAGCGGGGTACCGTTGCGGACCCACTGCCAGATCTGAGACCGGGAGATCTCGGCGGTGGCGGCGTCCTCCATCAGGTTGTGGATGGCGGCGGCGCCGTTGCCGGAGAGCCACGAGGCGAGGTAGCGGATGGCGACGTCGATGTTGACCCGCAGCCCCGCCTCGGTGACGGTGCCTCCGGGGACGGCGGTGTCGGCGAGGGCGGCGGCGTCGGGGATCACGTCGCGGCGCTGCCTGGCGATCTGGTGGGGCCGGTCGCCGAGGACCTCGTCGAATGCCTCGGTGGCCACCGGCACCAGGTCGGGGTGCGCCACCCAGGTGCCGTCGTGGCCGGCGCCGGCCTCGCGGCGCTTGTCCTGGCGCACCTGCGCCAGCGCCCGCTCGTTCACCTCGGGATCGCGGCGGCTGGGGATGAACGCCGACATGCCACCCATGGCGTGGGCGCCGCGGCGGTGGCAGGTGGAGACCAGCAGGTCGGTGTACGCCTTCATGAACGGGACGGTCATCGTCACCTGGCCCCGGTCGGGGAGCACCTTGGCGGGGTGGTTCCTGAACTTCTTGATCACCGAGAAGATGTAGTCCCAGCGCCCGGCGTTGAGCCCGGCGGAGTGCGCCCGCAGCTCGTAGAGGATCTCGTCCATCTCGTAGGCGGCCAGGATCGTCTCGACGAGAACCGTGGCCCGGATGGTGCCGCGGGCGATGCCGAGGCCGTCCTGGGCGTGGTCGAAGACGTCGTTCCACAGCCGGGCCTCGAGGTGACCCTCCAGCTTGGGGAGATAGAGATACGGTCCGGAGCCGCGGGCGATCAGCTCGGCGGCGTTGTGGAAGAGGAAGAGCCCGAAGTCGAGAAGCGACGCCGACACCGGCTGCCCGTCGACGCGGAGGTGCACGTCGACCAGGTGCCAGCCGCGGGGCCGCACCATGAGCGTGGCCGGGGAATCGCCCAGGGTGTAGAGGCGCCCCTCGGGGCCGGTGAACCAGATGGTGCGCCGCACCGCGTCGATGATGTTGGCCTGACCCTGGACGACGTTGTGCCACGTCGGCGAGGTGGAGTCCTCGAAGTCGGCCATGAACACCCTGGCCCCGGAATTGAGGGCGTTGATCATCATCTTGCGGTCGACGGGGCCGGTGATCTCACAGCGCCGGTCGGCGAGGTCGGGTGGGGGAGGGGCGACGGTCCACTCGGTGGTGCGGATGTGCTCGGTGCCGGGGAGGAATCCGGGCATCTCGCCGGCGTCGATGCGCCGCTGCCGTGCCGCCCGCTCCTCCAGCAGCTCCTGCCGCCTGCTGTCGAAGGTGCGGTGCAGGTCGGCGACGAAAGCCAGCGCCTCGGGGGTGAGGACGGCGGCGGCCGCCGCCACATCCGGCCCGTGGATCGTCGGCTGCAGGGTCGTCGCTGTGCTGTTCATGGTCAGGCCCCTCGTGAAGTCGAGTGCTTCTGTTGGCAATCTGGGCAAGAAGCGGCGCCTGTGCAACCAGTTCGCCTGATAATATCGGTGAACTTTCACAAGCACAGAGAAACAGGGGAAACTTCGATGACGGCGGGCTCACTGGATCCGGCGATGCTGGGGCACCGCATCCGCCACTACCGCAAGCTGCGCAACCTCACTCTCGACGAGCTGGGGGAGCGGGTGGGGAAGGCAGCGCCCTACCTGTCGATGCTGGAGAACGGCAAGCGGGAGCCCCGCCTCGGGCTGG
>CAZOGW010000013.1:0-41255 GCA_964579415.1 uncultured Acidimicrobiaceae bacterium
CCGAAGCCGACGACACAGCCAGCCCGAACGATTTCACCCTGATGGTGAGGTGTGCATAGACTACGTACTACGTACTACGTACTACGTACTACGTACTACGTAATACGTTATACGCTGTACGTCCAATCCGGGTTCTTGAGGGCTTGCCGCTCGTCGTAGAAGACCCTGCCGTCGACGATGTCGGCGATCTTGGGGACGGGCAGGTCGGTGCGCTCCGAAGGGCACCAGCCGTCGAGGTGCGCGGCGAAGTCCCCGGGGAAACGATCGAGGACGCTGGATACGACATTCCGTTCCTGCACCGGGAGGTAGCAGCGGTTGCCGTCGGAGACGACGGCAAGATGGTGCTGGATCACATCGAGGTCGGCATCCGAACCGGTACCGGTCCGGATGCGCTCCAGCACCCCGGTGATGGCTCCGGTGCCCAGCTTGCAGGGGAGGCATTGGCCGCACGACTCGACCCAGAGGAAGCGCGACAGCACCGCCACCGCCTCCACCATGCAGGCGGAGTCGTCGTAGACCATGAAGCCGGCGGCGCCCAGCCCGGACCCGGCAGCGGAGAAGTCCTCGTAGGTGAGGGGTGTGGCCAGGTCCTCGCCGGTGAGCACGGCGTTGGCGACCCCGGGGAACACCGCTTTCACCGTCCGGCCGCGGGCCGGCCCGCCGCAGGCGTCGATGACGTCGGCCAGGGATGTCCCCATCGGTACCTCGACGACGCCGGGTGCGGTCACGTCGCCGATGACGGTGCAGATCACGGTGCCGGGGGACTGCTCGGTTCCCAGCGAGCGGAAGGCGCCCGCCCCGTTGGCGACGATCCAGGCGGCCTGGGCAAGCGTCTCGGCGTTGTTGACCAGTGTCGGGTTGGTCCCGGGGGCGGACATCAGGTCGGGTGAGGGCTCGCTGGACTCCCAGCCGAGTTGGGGGGCGGTGGCGAAGAGTCCGTGGAGGTAGGGCGGCAGCCATCGGGGAAGCGGGTCGTTGCCCTCGATCACCTCGAGCATCGCCTTCTCCTCGCCGAGCAGGTATTCCTCCGGCCCGGCGACGATGTCGATGCCGGCATCTCCCACCCAGCCGGCGTCGGCCATGGCGGAGGCGGCTTCACGGACCCGGGCCATCTCCTCGGTAAAGCTGGCCTTGAGGCAGATGTACAGCCCGGCGGCTCCGATGGTGGCGCCGGCGAGCAGGAGCCCTTCGAGCACCGCGTAGGGGTTGGTGCGCAGCAGGGCCCGATCCTTGAACGTGGCCGGCTCGCCCTCACCGGCGTTGCACACCGCGTAGCGGTAGCCGCTGCGGGAGGTGAGCAGGGTGCGCCACTTGGTGCCGGTGGGGAACCCACCGCCACCCCGGCCGCGCAGTCCGGCGGCCGCGATCTCGGCGACGGTGGCCTCCGCACCGATGTCGGCGGCTCGCCGCAGGGCGCTGCCGCCGCCTTCGGCGATGTACTCGTCCAGGGAGCCGACCGGCCTTTGCCGGAGCAGTCGCGGGAAGTTCGTCGTCATGCCGCCCAGGCTAGGCCCGATCCAGGTCGCAGTGTGCGCCGGCGCGCAGGTGGGCCAATGCCGCTCCGCGTCCAACCGGTTCCCAGTACTGGATACTGGATACCGGCTACTGGCTGACCTCAGTCCAGCAACGCTGTGGTGAAGGCGCCTTCCACATCGACGTCCTCGGGGAGCGCCTGGTAGCGGGCGAGGACGTCGGCGAGGCCCTGCCACTGCTCGGCGGTCTGCCATCCGGGACCGTGCTCGGCGGTGACTGCGGACGTGAAGTCGGCCAGTTCGGTGTCGAGCATGAAGCGCTGGTGGGCCGCATCGGCGTCGCCGCCCATGTGGGTGAGGACGATCGCCACCGCCTCGTCCCGGTTGGCATCGGCGTAGGCGATCCCGCGCATGGTCGCGGCGAGGAAGCGGCGCAGCAGCTCAGGGTCGGCTTCGATCAGCTCTTCGGTGGCGACGTAGCTGAGGCCGAGGGTGGGCACGCCGAAGTCGGCGGCCTCCCACACCACCACCTCGTGGCCCAGGTTGCGGATGGTGTCGGGCTCGTTGGACTTGAAGACCGGGTACACGTCGACCTGACCTTCGGTGAGCGCCCGCGGGTCGAAGCCGACGTTGACCAGGTCGACGTCGTCGGCGGAGATCCCGGCGGCGTCCATCATGGCGAAGACATCCGGCGGCGGGGTCCCCTTGTACCCCACGGTGTGCCCGGCCCAATCGGCGGGCGTCTCGATGCCGGAGCCGGCCAGGGCGGCATAGGCCTGCTGGCCGCGCTGGCCGATGAGGGCGATCGACACCAGCGGCAGGCCGGGGTCGGCGCGCCGCTCCAGCAGCACCGCGGCGTCCTGGGTGGTCACCTGGACCGTCCCCGCGGCGAGGAGCTGGAGGTGCTCGCCACCGCCTGCGGAATGTTCGATGGCGACCTCGATCCCCGCGTCCTCGAAGTAGCCCTGGGCGTCGGCCACGTACACCCCGACGAAGGGGAGGTTGGCCTGGGGGGCGAAGCCCGCCATGAACGTCATCGCAGCCGACTCCGGTGCCGCGCCCCCGCCGCAGGCAGCCACCAGCGCCAGCGCCGCCACCGTCCCGGCGAGCCCACGTCGCTTCACTGCCATGTCATCGTCCTTCTCTCCACGGCACCCACTGCCGCATAAACCGAGGCACTTAGCAGGGTGAGAACCAGCACCGCGGCGAACAGCGACGGCATGTCGAGGTTGGTGTAGGCCAGCCACATCGACCGTCCCAGCCCGGAGGATGCCCCCATCCATTCGGCGACGACGGCGCCGACCAGTGAGAGGGGGGCGGCCACCTTGAGGGCGGCGAAGAGGAAGGGCCACGCCGACGGCCACCGCGCCCGGATGAAGACGTCGCGGCGGGGGGCGTCGATGGAGGCGAGCCAGCGCAGGATGGCCGGGTCGACGGAGCGGAAGCCCTCCAGGGCGTTGACCAGAACCGGGAAGAAGGTGAGCAGCGCGGTTACCACCACCTTGGGTGACGGCCCGAAGCCGAGCCAGATGGTGAGGATGGGGGCGATGGCGATGATGGGTGTCGACTTGAGGAGCAGGGCGATGGTCATCACCCCCTGCTCCAGGTGCCCGAAGAAGGCGATGAGCATGGCGCACCCCAGGCCGAACGCCGCCCCGAGGAGCAGGCCGGCCACCGCCTCCAGCAGCGTGGTCAGCGCCGCCGGAACCAGGTCGGCGAGGTCGTCGCCGAAGACGGATGCGATGTCTCCGGGAGAGGGAACCAGGTACGGCGGGGTGCCGGAGATGGCGACGGCGACCTCCCACAGTCCCAGCGCGAGGGCCACCACCATCACGGCGACGAGGGCGCCCCGGGTCGAGGGCCGGCTCACGGGCCTGTCCCGCCGGCGCCGCGCAGGATGTCGCGGGCCTGGCGCACCAGCTTCTGCACCTCGACGCTGGTCTCGTCGCGGGGGCGGGCCAGGTCGATCACCAGGTCGCCGACCACCTTCCCGGGTCGGGAGGAGAGCAGCACGAGCCGGTCGGCCATGCGCACCGCCTCGGGGACGTTGTGCGTCACCCACACCACCGTCGGTCCCATGCGTCGCCAGACATCGAGCAGCTCGCCGGCCAGCGTCTCCCGGGTGAGCTCGTCGAGGGCGGAGAACGGCTCGTCCATCAGCCACAGCGTCGCCCCCACCGCCAGCGTCCGTGCCAGCGCCGCACGCTGCTGCATGCCGCCGGAGAGCTCGCCGGGGCGGGCCCCGGCGAAGTCTGCCACCCCCACCAGTTCCAGCAGCTCCCCAGGCGTGGCCACAGCGCGCTCGGGCCGCGGGTTGATGCGCTGGGCCAGTGCCACGTTGTCCAGCACGGTGCTCCAGGGGAGCAGGGCCGGCTGCTGGGCCATCCATCCGATGCGCTTGTCACGGCGGGCGTCGCCGGGGGTGCCGTCGCCGATGGTGACGGTGCCCGAGGTCGGCTCATCGAGGCCGCCGAGGAGGTGGAGCAGGGTGGACTTGCCGCAGCCGCTGGGGCCGACGACGGCGACGAAGCTGCCGGCCGAGATGTGCAGATCGATGCCCGTGAGCGCCTTCGTGCCGGTGGAGGGGTACGTGCGGCCCACACCCCGGAGCACGACGGCAGGAGGGAAGGCGGTGCTCATGCGGCCCCGGCGCGCCCCGGCCCGCCCAGGCCCTGCTTGCCGTACAGCTTGCGGGGGGTGACCCGCACCGCGGTCCACCCTTCGGTGTCGCTCAGCTCGGGCAGCCCTTCGGCTCCCCTCCCCAGGTAGCGGACGGCGAGGCGGCTGCGCAGCCCGCCGATACCTCCGGGAACCTCGCTGTCGGCGACGGCATGTGCCACCCCGTCGATGAAGGCCCGCCGCAGTGGCGGCCACGGCTCGTCGAGGGTGAGGGACACCTGGTTGCCGTCCGCGACGTAGTCCCGCCAGGAGGCGCCCGGCGAGGCGGCCAGCCACACCGAGGCGCCGTCCCACTCGTACCAGAGGGGGACGATGTGCGGCGATCCGTCCTCACGGACGCAGGCGAGCTGGGCGCCCCACATCCCTCGGAGGAACTCGTCCAACTCGGCGGGGTCGAGGGGGCGGCTGGGGCCGAGGGAGCGGGCCGGGGCCCACCCGTACGGCTGGTACACCGTGGCGCCGATGCGGTGCGAGAGCCTCGCCGCCGCCTGGCGCAGGCCGGTCGCCAGGTTGTCGACGGCGTCCGAGCCGGCGCGCGGTACGGGCAGTCCCGCCAGGAGTGCGGCCGTGGGATGGATGCCGTCGGCACACACCGGCACGGCCAGTTCCACGACATCCTCGCCTCGGGTGACGGCGATGCCCTCGTGGCGAACCCGGCGCAGCCCGGTATCGGTGGGGGCCGCGCCGGCGCGGAGCACCAGGGCGTCCGGTCCGTCGCCGGGCCGGCGCATCCCCGGCTCGTAGACCACCCGCACGGTGCCCCTCCCCTGGGACTGGGCCGTCACCACCGCACCGTCGGTGTCGGGCCAGACCAGGGCGTAGGTCTCGGCGCCACCATCGCGATCCTCGAAGTCGCGATGGAAGGCTTCCACGAGCCGGGCCGGCGTCGCCGGCGCCGCCGCGGCGAGCCCGGCGACGGCCGGCCCGATGCGGTAGCGGCCGCGGTTGTCGTCCTGGACGATGTAGTCCCGCGCCTTGAGCGTGTTGATGAGGGCGTAGACGGCACTGCGCCGGATCCCCAGCGCTCCCGCCAGATCGGCGGCGGCGAGCCCGTCCGGCGAACCCGCCAGCGCCTCCAGCAACCGCAACGCCCGATCGGCCGCAGGCACGAGCTGGGAATAGTCGACGGTCATGGTTGTCCAGCATAGCGGACATCATGTCCGCTTGACGCGACGACTCCTCGGGGCTGATGCGGACGTCAGGTGGCCCGAGGGGAGTCGGCGTCGCCGAGATGGATCGCCCTGGACTCGGAAACCCGAAGGAGCGCGGCAGCGGTGAGGGTGCTCAGTCGGCGAGGAGCGCACCGAGCGCGGCCGGATCAGCCGGATCGATGTGGCGCAGTCCCGGTATGCCGGCGAACGCCCGGTCGGTCGACATGAGGCCGCGCAAATGCTCACGTCCCATGGTGACGGCGGCCAGCACGGCGTCGAAGGCGCCGACATCCTCGTGAGCGGTGAATAGCTGGAGCCCGCGGTCGAGGTCGTCCTCGTTCGGTTCGACGAGCGGTGACAGGAGCTCGACGAAACTTCTCGCCACGCGCGACGCATCCGCCCGCCCACGCCGGCGGGCCCGGACGTGTGCCAGCTCTTGTATCGCCTCGACGGTCGTTGTAGCGACGAGGCCACCGTCTGCGACCGCGGCGACGACGCGCCGGCAAGGCTCCCGGAGCGGGTGTGCCGTTCCCACGGCGTACACCATGACTGTCGTATCGAGGAGGATCACCCGCGCCGCCCGCGCAACTCGTCCAGTTCTGCGGCGAGATCCCCGGGATCTCCCACCTCCATGGGCTCGGCTTCGAGTATCGCGGCCGCCGCGGCCGCCCGGCGGCCGTGAGCAGGCGGGAAGGTGAGATCGATGGCCTCGCGTACCAGCGTGGCCACCGACGTACCTCGGAGCGACGCCTCCCGTTCCAGCCGCTCTCGTTGCTCGGTGGCGATGAGAACCTGCAGTCGTTCCTTGAGCATGCTCATACTGTAGCATGTGACGATGTTGTCGCTCGCAGGGGTATCTCCAGAGCCCGGAGCCGTCAGGTCGGTGCTCTCCCCGCAGCGGGTACAGTCGCTCCCGATGGGCGACTACCACGTGCACCTTCATCCTCACCTGCCGGTGGGGCCTGACGACCCGGAGCCGGGGACGTTCCCGCAGGACCTGATCGAGCGGTACGTGGACGCGGCGCTGGGCCGAGGGCTCACCGAGTTGTGCTTCACCGAACATCTGTACCGCACCATCGAAGGCGCCGCGGTGCTGGGCGAGTTCTGGGCAGACGAGGAGCCGTTCGCCGCCGAGGTCACCCGGAACTTCGTCACCCTGGAACGCGACATCTCGCTCGACACCTACGTGGCCGCCATCGTCGAGGCCAGGGACAGGGGCCTCCCGGTCCGGCTCGGGCTGGAGGTCGACTACTTTCCCGAGACCATCGATGCAGTGCTCGACCTGCTCGCTCCCTACCCCTGGGACGTCCTCATCGGCTCGGTGCACTGGATCGGAGGATTCGCCATCGACAGCGCCGACATGGAGGGTGAGTTCGAGCGTCGTGGCCTGGATCGCGTCTACGCCCGGTACTTCGCCCTGGAGGAGAAGCTGGCGGCGAGCGGCGCCGTTGACGTGCTGGCCCACGCCGACGTCGTGAAGAAGCTGGGCCACCGGCTCCCCGCCGAGCCTTTCGATGCCTATGAAGCCGTTGCCCGCGCCGCCGCCGCGAGCGGCACCGCTGTCGAGGTATCGAGCGCCGGCCTGCGCAAACCGGCCGCCGAGATCTACCCGGCGCCGGCCTTCCTGCAACGGTTCCACCACCACCGCGTTCCCATCACCCTGGCCAGCGACGCCCACCGTCCCGACGAGGTCGGCGACCGCTTCGACGAGGTCAGAGCCGCCGCCCGCACCGCCGGTTACACCACCCGTCTCACCTTCGACAAGCGGGTAGCCACCGACGTTCCTCTGTAACGTATTACGTATTACGTATCACGTATCACGTATCACGTACTGGCTACTGGCTACTGCTCACGCCCAGGACGATGAAGGTCACTCGGTCAAGGGGGGTCAGATGGCTTTGCCCGTGCTCTTGAGGTCTTCGCACGCCAGGACGACGCGGGCGGCCATGGAGTTCTCGGCGGCCTTCATCCAGGGGCGGGGGTCGTAGGCCTTCTTGTTGCCTACCTCGCCGTCGACCTTGAGGACGCCGTCGTAGTTGCGGAACATGTGGTCAGCGACGGCCCGCGTATAGGCGTACTGGGTGTCGGTGTCGATGTTCATCTTGATGACGCCGTAATCCAGAGTCTCGTGGATCTCCTCGATGGTCGACCCGGAGCCGCCGTGGAACACCAGGAAGAAGCGGGCGTCCTCGCCGTATTCGCCGCTCACCGCCGCCTGGCCGTCGCGCAGGATCGTCGGCTGCAGCTTGACGTTGCCCGGCTTGTAGACGCCGTGCACGTTTCCGAACACCGCGGCCAGCAGGTAGGTTCCCCTGTCCCCGGTGCCGAGGCGGCGGGCCACCTCCAGCATGTCGTCGGGCGAGGTGTACAACTTGGCGCGGTCGACGCCCTCGTTGTCGACACCGTCCTCCTCGCCGCCGACGATGCCGATCTCGATCTCGAGAATGATGTCGAGCGCCGACATCGAGTCCAGCAGTTCCTCGGCGATCGACAGGTTCTCGGCAAGGGGCAGGTCGCCGCCGTCGAACATGTGCGATTGGAACAGCGGCGGCAGCCCGGCGTCGCGGCGCCTGCGGCTGATCTCGACCAGGGGCCGCACGTAGCTGTCGAGCTTGTCCGCCGGGCAGTGGTCGGTGTGGAGGGCGAAGTTGACCGGGTAGCGCTCGGCGACGACGTAGGCGTACTCGGCGAAGGCATGGGCGCCGGTCACCATGTCCTTGACGGACTGCCCCGAGGCGAACTCGGCCCCGCCGGTGGAGAGTTGGATGATGCCGTCGGACTCGGCCTCGGCAAACCCCTGCATGGCGGCGTTGAGTGTGGTGCTCGACGTCACGTTGATGGCGGGGAGGGCGTACCGGCCTGCCTTGGCGGCGTCGAGAATGGCGCGGTATGTCTCGGGCGAGGCGATGGGCACGGGCTTCTCCTTGTGGCGGGTGTTCGTTGACCCAACCCTACCGCGCCGCGCCGGCGGCGGTCCGGCCGCCCTCAGCCGCGGTGCCGCAGGTAGCTGCGGTCGAGGCCGTCGACGGAGTCACAGCCGACGAGGGCCATGGTGTTGGCCATCTCCAGGCGCAGCATCTCCAGCGCCTTGTCGACGCCGCGCTCGCCGCCGGCGCCGAGGCCGTAGAGGTAGGCGCGGCCGGCCATGCACGCGGTGGCGCCCAGCGCTACCGCCTTGACGATGTCCGAGCCGCGGCGGACCCCGCCGTCGCAGAGGACGGGGACCCGGTCTCCCACCGCGTCGGCCACCGGGGCCACCAGGGAGATGGGCGACGGGGCGTCGTCGAGTTGGCGGCCGCCGTGGTTGGAGAGGGCGATGGCGTCCACGCCGGCGTCGGCGGCGATGACCGCATCCTCGACCGTCTGTATGCCCTTGAGCACGATGCGGCCCTTCCACCGCTCCCGGAACCAGTCGAGGTCGCTCCACGCCAGACCCGGATCGAACTGGTCGCCGATGTAGCCCGCCAGGGACACCGGGTTGGCCCCGTCGCCCTCGACGCGGCCGGCGACGTTGGCGAACCGGATCGGTTCGGCCCGCACGAAGTCCCAGGTCCAACCCGGGTGCAGGATGCCGTCGATGATCGTGCCCGGGCCCAGCTTCGGTGGGAGGCTGAACCCTCGGCGGATGTCGCGCTCCCGCCGGCCCAGCACCGCGGTGTCGACCGTGATCACGATGGCGTCGTACCCGGCGCTCCCGGCGCGATCCAGAAGATCGGCGGTGAGGCCGCGGTCGCGCCACACGTAGACCTGGAACCACTTGGGGCCGGTGCTGACCGCGGTCACCTCCTCCACGGAGCGGGTGGCCAGCGTCGACAGCGTGTAGGGGATGCCGGCCCGGGCGGCGGCGCGGGCGACCGCCAGCTCGCCCTGGGGGTCGGCGATGCGGGTGAACCCGGTGGGGGAGAGGATGAGCGGCATCGGCAGCGGGTCGCCGAAGAGTGTCGTCGAGGTGTCCACCTTGGCCATGTCGCGCAGCACGCGGGGGCGCAGCTCCCAGTCGGCGAAGGCGGTGCTGTTGCGCTGCAGCGCCCTCTCGTCGCCGGCGCCGCCGTCGATGTAGTCGAACACGCCGCGGGGCATCCGGCGCCGGGCGATGCTGCGCAGGTCGGCGACGTTGGCCGCCTTGCGCAGCCGCCGCAGCACCGGGTCACGCTCGAAGGCGCGGAACTGCATCACGGAGCGGAGCGTCTCGAACATGGCGGGCACTCTAGAAGGGCCCGCCCCTCGGGCGTAGCGGGCCGGGCGACTCGCCTGTCCGATTCCCGCCAGTGTCGGAGGCTGCAAGGTGGCATCATCGGGCCATGGACCCACATCGCTACGCAGGGATGGCCTTCGACGAGTGCTACCGGGCCATCCAATCACGTGACGCCCGCTTCGACGGCCAGTTCGTGACCGCGGTGCGCTCCACCGGCATCTACTGCCGGCCGAGCTGCCCGGCGCGGACGCCCAAGCCGGGCAACGTCACCTTCTTCGTCACCAGTGCCGCCGCCCACGAGGCCGGGTTCCGGGCATGCAAGCGATGCCTTCCCGAAGCCGCCCCCGGTTCGCCCCAGTGGCACGTCCGCGGCGACGTGGCGGCGCGGGCGATGCGACTCATCGCCGACGCCGTCGGCGATGAGTCGCATCGCCGACGGCGTCGTCGAGCGCGAGGGCGTCCCCGGCCTGGCCTACCGGCTCGGCTACTCCAGCCGCCACCTCACCCGGCTCCTCACCGCCGAGCTGGGCGCCGGCCCGCTGGCGCTGAGCCGGGCGCAGCGGGCACACACCGCCCGGGTGCTGCTGGTGTCGACAGACATGCGGATCTCCGACATCGCCTTCTCCGCCGGGTTCTCCAGCATCCGCCAGTTCAACGACACGGTGCGGGAGGTGTTCGGCATGACGCCGTCAGATCTGCGCGCCCGCCGCCGGGAGGCGGCGCCGGCGGTTCCCGGCGCCATCGAGCTGTGGCTGCCGCACCGGGAGCCGTTCGACGCCGCCGGGCTGTTCGCCTGGATGGGGGCCCGGGCCCTGCCCGGCGTGGAGTCGGCGGGCCCTACCCGGTATTCCCGGTCGCTGGCGATGTCGGGCGGGCCGGCGTGGTTCTCGGTCCATCTCGACGGTGGCCGGGTGCGCCTCCGTGCCCGGCTCACCCGCCTTGCCGATCTACAGGCGCTGGTGGCGAGGGTGCGCCGGCTGTTCGACCTCGACGCCGACCCGGTGGCTGTCGACGAGGCGCTCGGCGCCCATCCGAAGCTGGCGTTGCGGGTGGCGACGTTCCCCGGCATCCGCGTCCCCGGCGCCGCCGACCCCCACGAGATGCTGATCCGGGCCATGGTGGGCCAGCAGGTCAGCGTCGCCGCCGCCCGCACCGCCCTGGCCCGCCTCGCCGGTGATCTGGGCAGGCCGGTGGGGAGCTTCGAGGAGGTCGATCGGCTCTTCCCCTCGATGGAGGACATCGCCGAGCACGGTGCTGCGGTGCTGCGCGGCCCGGCAGCCCGGGTCCGGGCCGTCACCGGCGCCGCGGCGGCCCTGGCGAGCGGTACCCTGGAGCTCGGTCCCGGTGATGATGCCGCCGACCAGCAGGCACGGTTGCTGGCACTTCCCGGCGTCGGTCCCTGGACCGCCGGGTACGTGGGGATGCGGGTGCTGGGGAGCCCCGACGTCTTCCTCCCCGGCGATGTCGCCGTCCGCAGCGGGGCCGGCAAGATCGGCCTCCCCACCGACGGCCGCCACCTCGACCGGTGGGCCCAGCGCACCGCGCCGTGGCGGTCGTACCTCACGGCTCACCTGTGGCGGGCGGCCTCCGGCGGCCGGTAGCTACGATGCGAGCCGGAGCGCTCGCCGCGCGCCTCCGGTCGTGTTGGCGATTGATTGGGAGATGACCCATGGGAGAGTTCTTTGGCGGCGTCACCGCCCCGGTGCGGTACGAGGGGCCCGACTCGGACAGCGAGTACGCCTACCGCGTGTACGACCCGGACCGGATCGTGGCCGGCCGGCGCATGGAGGACCACCTCCGCATCGCCGTCTGCTACTGGCACTCGTTCAACTGGCCCGGTTCCGACATCTTCGGTTCGGGAACGTTCGATCGACCCTGGCTGGAGGCCGGCGCCGACCCGATGGCGGCAGCCCACCACAAGATGGATGCCGCCTTCGAGTTCTTCACCAAGCTGGGCGTCCCCTTCTGGACGTTCCACGACGTCGACATCGCCCCCGCCGGTGACACCTTCGCCGAGACCGCGGCCAACCTCGCCACCATGGTCGACTACGCCGCCGCCAAGCAGGGGGAGACCGGGGTCAGGCTGCTGTGGGGCACCACCAACGCCTTCTCCCACCCCCGCTTCGCCGCCGGCGCCGCCACCAACCCCGACCCGGAGGTGTTCGCCTACGCCGCGGCCCAGGTGAAGCACGCCATCGACGCCACCCACCGCCTCGGCGGCGCCAACTACGTGCTGTGGGGTGGTCGCGAGGGCTACGAGACGCTGCTCAACACCCGGATGCGCCAGGAGGCCGACCAGTTCGCCCGCTTCCTCCACCTGGTGGTGGAGTACAAGCACTCCATCGGTTTCGAGGGCACCCTCCTCATCGAGCCCAAACCGCAGGAGCCGACCAAGCACCAGTACGACTACGACTCGGCCACGGTGCACGGCTTCCTGGAGCGCTACGACCTGCTCGGTGAGCTGTTCGTCAACATCGAGGTGAACCACGCCACCCTGGCGGGCCACAGTTTCCATCACGAGATCGCCTACGCCATCGACAACGGCACCTTCGGCAGCGTCGACGCCAACCGGGGCGATCCGCAGAACGGGTGGGACACCGACCAGTTCCCCAACTCGGTCGAGGAGATGAGCCTGGCGCTGTACGAGATCCTGCGCGGTGGCGGGTTCACCACCGGTGGGTTCAACTTCGACACGAAGCTGCGCCGCCAGAGCCTGGCCCGCGAAGACCTGTTCCACGGCCACATCGGTGGCATCGACACCCTGGCACGATCCTTGCTGGTGGCTGCCGACCTGCTGGAGTCGCGCACCCTGGAGGACGCCCGCGACGCCCGCTATGACGGCTGGTCGGGACCGCTGGGCAACGAGATCCTCGGCGGCCTCGTCGACCTGACCGGTCTCAGTGACCGTGTCGTCGCCGGCGAGATCGACCCGTCGCCGGTGTCGGGCCGTCAGGAGGAACTGGAGAACCTGGTCAACCGCTCGATCTGGAGGGCTGGGTAGGACGCCTTCGCCGTACTCAATGGTCGCCGAGCCGGACCAGCGCCGAGGCGAGTAGCCGCCACCCGACGAAGAGGGCGGCGAAGAAGAGCGCGGTCACCACCACGAACGTGGGGGCCACACCGGCGTCGAAGACGAGGGAGCGCAGCACCATTCCCACGATGAGGGTGACGGCCCACGTCCCCAGGCCGGTCGATAGCGCCAGCGGGTTGTTCCAGGCGCGTGTGACCAGCCATCCGGCGACGAGTCCCACCAGGAACGGGATGGCGGTGGTGATCGTCCCCGTGATCCCGTCGATGCCATGAGAGCGCCTGCCCATCACCACGAAGACGAGGACGGCGACCACGTCGAGGGCGAGCAGCGCCGGCCGCGGCTTGACGACGGCGACGGTGCTCAACCGAACCACTCGACGCGGCACCAGGTGCGGCGCTGGCACTCGGGGCACTGCATGTAGCGGCCGTAGTGGATCCCCGGGATCCACAGTGACAGGTAGGCGATGCGCACTCCCACCTCGATCAGCGACATGCGCGTCTTCACCCCGCAGACGGAGCAGTCCAGCACCGCCGTCCCCGCCCGGTGCGGTCCCGACGAGTAGAGGGCGTTGGTGCCCTCCGCCGGTTCGTGGTCTTCGGCGTCCTCGATCTGGGCCGGAGGCGCCTCGAACAGAGCCCGCTTCCCCTGTGGATCCCGCCCGCTCATAGCAGCCTCCGTCCGAACTCCATCCCGGCCGTGGAGGGTAGCGACAGCGGAGACAGCTCCCAACGAGACCGGAGGCACAGCCTAGGAGACCGCTGAAGAACGGGTACGGCAGCTCGATGGAATGGGAGTTGCCGATAACTTACGGCAGCGTGAGTAGCTGCCCGAGCTACCTGCCGACCTGCTTAGCAGCCTCCTAGTTCCCCAGGGCGTCCGTGATGTTCCCGGCCAGGTCCCGGTAGGCTCCGGCGCTGGGGGAGCGGGGGGCGTGGCGGAGCACCGACCTTCCCGAGCCAGGCGCCTCGGCGACGCGAACGGACTTCGGGATAGGGGGTTGCAGCACGCTGAGGCCGTGACGTTCGGTGACGTCGGCGAGCACCTGCCGGGCCAGGTTGGTGCGGCCGTCGTACATGGTGGCGATCCCGCCGAGGACCCGCAGGCCTTCGTTGGTGTAGTTGCGCACGTCGGCGACCGTCTCCAGCAACTGGCCGACACCGCGGTTGCTCAGCGTCTCGCACTGGAAGGGGATGGCCACCCACTGCGCCGCGGTGAGGCCGTTGATGGTGAGGATCCCCAACGACGGGCCGCAGTCGATGAGTACCAGGTCATATTCGTCGCCGACAGCCTTGAGCGCCTTGGACAGGGCATACTCCCGGCCGGTGCGGGTGAGCAGGTGGACCTCGGCGCCGGCAAGGTCGATGGAAGACGGGACCAGGTGACCCGACTCGGTCTCGACGGCGACGCCGGGTATGTCCACCCGGCCCAGGATCACGTCGTGGATGGAGTGCTCCAGCATGTCGGGGTCGACGCCGTTGGCGTAGGTGAGGCACGCCTGCGGGTCGAGGTCGACCATGAGGACGCTGCGGCCCTGCTCGGTGAGGGCGTCGGCCAGGGAATGGACGGTCGTGGTCTTGGCCACGCCGCCCTTCTGGTTGGCGAATGCGATGATGGCGTTCATCGGGGGGAACAGTATCCAGTATCCAGTGGCCGGTATCCAGTAGCTACGGCGGGGCCGAGGGTACCCTGGGCGCCATGGCGCGACCCCTTCTCACCCTTCTGCCGTTGTTGCTGCTCGCCGTGGTGGCGGCCTGCGGTTCCGATGACGGCACCGGACCGGAGACCACCGGGACCGGCACTCCGCCGGGCGAGACCACTGCGAGTCCCGCCACGACCCAACCGCCGGTGACCAGCGCTGCTCCGGAGACGACGGGGGCTCCGGGCACGACCAGGCCTGTCGATTCGTCGGCCACGCCCGAGACGGCGCCTGAGATCATCACGGAGGCCCTCGACGGCGCCGTGTTGCTCATGGGACTGGGTGAGGAGCGGCTGCTCCAACTCGACAGCGTCTGGGCGTGGGACACCCCGCTGTTAGACCGCCCCGGCGTGGAACTGACGCAGGTCGACTACATGCTCGACCCCGGCTACTTCGAATGGATCGTCACCGCGATCGAGCCCGGCACCGTGAACCTGGTGGCCACCGGATCATCCAACTGCGACGACCCCGCCCAGTGCCCGCCGACCGAGGTCGCCATGACCTTCGAGATCGACGGGTAGTAGGGCCCGTCCGTCCCGGGTTCACCCCGCGGCTCGGCAAGGCCCCGCCGCGGGACACCGCATTGGCGTCCGGCTGCAATCAGTCGGCGACAAGGCGGTAGCCCATGCCGCGGACGGTGGCGATGGCGTCGCGACCCAGCTTCTTGCGCAGGTAGCCGACGTAGACGTCGACCACGTTGGAGCCGGGGTCGAAGTCGTAGCCCCAGACGTGGGAGAGGAGTTGCTGGCGAGACAGCACCTGGCCTGCGTGGCGCATCAGTGTCTCCAGCATGATGAACTCCCGGGCCGACAGCTCGATCTCCCGGCCTCCGGTGTGCGCCTTCCTGGTCCTCAGGTCGAGGCGGATGTCGCCGCTCTCCAGCACCGGCTCGCTCACCGCACCCTTCTCACGGAGGCGGAGGCGCACCCGGGCCATCAGCTCCTCGAAGCTGAACGGTTTGGTGACGTAGTCGTCGGCGCCTCCCTCGAGCCCGGCGACGGTGTCGCCGACACCCTTGCGGGCGGTGAGGATGATCACCGGCAGGTTCTGGCCGCGGCCACGGATCTCCGCCAGGACCTCGTGACCGTCCATGAGGGGAAGACCCAGGTCGAGGATGACCAGGTCGAAGTCCTCGTCATAGGCGGCGGCAGCCGCGGTGCGGCCGTCGGCGACGACCTGGGTGGTGAATCCTGCGGCACGGAAGCCCTTCTCCAGGAAGGTGGCGATACCCGGCTCGTCCTCGGCGATGAGGATCCTGGTCATGTCATGTCCTCCCCGGGGCCCTGGATCGGTGGCAGGGTGATGGTGAAGATGGTGCCCTCTCCGGGGATCGACACCACGCCGATGGTCCCTCCGTGACCCTCGGCGATCGCCTTGGTGATGGCCAGCCCCAGGCCGGCGCCCGAAGTCCGGCGGACACGCTCGCCGCGGGAGAAGCGGTCGAAGAGCCGTTGCTGATCCTCGGCGGGGATGCCCGGTCCCTCGTCGCGGACCCAGAGCTGCACGGTCCCGTTGTCTTCGCTACCCCCGATGTGGACCGGGATACCTTGAGGCGTGTGCTCCAGTGCGTTGCGGGTGAGGTTCGTCATCGCCTGCATGAGGCGTTGCTGGTCGGCGTCGAACACGGCCTCGTCGGCGCGCTCGACGTCCCAGACACGGTCAGAAAGGGTATTGGAGCGGGTGGCCACATCGTTGACAAGTTCTGCAAGGTCGACCGGATGGGGCTGGATGAAGCCTGGTTGCTCGGCCTTGGCCAGTGAGAGGAGATCGTCGACGATGCGTGCCATCCGGTCGAGTTCGGCGGTTACCAGCGCCACGGTCGCTTCGCGATCGGCGCCGTCCTCGCCCATCAGCTCCAGGTTGCCGCGGATCACCGTTATCGGTGTGCGCAACTCGTGGCCGGCGTCGTCGACGAACTGCCGCTGGGAGGCGAACGCCTCCTCGAGCCGGTCCAGCATCGAGTTGAAGGTGCGGCCCAGCTCGGCGATCTCGTCGTTGCCTTGCACCGGGATCCGCCCCGACAGGTCGCTGTCGGTGATGGTGCGCGCCGTCTCGGTGAGGTCCCGCAGGGGTCGCAGCACGCCTCCGGCGGCGATCCAGGCGAACACCGATGCCAGCAGGAAGATGGAGCCGTAGATGAGGGCGCCGAGTCGGATCACGTCGTTGACCGGGCCGCGGCGTTCGTCCATGAACACGCCCACCACGAAGACGCCTACGACCTGCCGGTTCTCGCCGGCGATCAGGGGTACGGCGAGGAAGCGGAGCGGCCCGGACGTGGTCGGTACCTCGGCCCGCACCGGGCTCGCCAGGGAGGCCCACATCTCGACGATGGGGGTGCCCAGGACGCGCCGCCCTCCGGTGTCGGCGGCGTGGAACGCCCCTTCGACGAACGTGATCACCGCCTCGCCTTCGACGGCCACGTTGCGTTCCAGGAACACGTCGAAGACCCTGGTGGCGTTGGGGCCGAACGGCTCGCCGGTGGCGGGGTCGTTGCCGTCGGCGAGCTGGCGCAGTTCGGCGGCCTCCTGGTCGAGGTCCTCGTTGATGTTGGTGGACACCTGCGACAGGAGGACCGTGCGCTGGATCAGCAGCGCAGCCGCCAGCGCGATGCCGAGCAGGACCACGTACCAGCCGAGTATGCGGGCCCGGGTGGAGGCGGCGCGGCGCCGCTCCCTGATGCGCTCGAGGATGCCGTCGCCGGCGGTCCGGGGCGTCTCCACACCCGACGGTGGTCCGGCGTCGCCCGCCTCGGCCGGGGGCATCTCCACCGTCGTCACCGCCTCCTGCTCCGGCGTCACCAGGATGTCCGGTCCCGCCGGGTGTGACGGGGTCATCGCACACCAGCCGTGCTCAGCGTCTCGGCGCTGGCCAGCCACTGCTCGGCCAGGGCGACGCGGCTCATCATCGCATCGGGCCAGTTGCTGCGCTGGGTACGGAACGGGCCCGGAGCCAGCGTCAAGATCACGGCCGCGGTGCGGCGGCGCAGGTCGAGCGGGTCGAGATGTGCGTCCCACAGTCGCAGCAGGTCGAGGGCGTGCCGGCGGACGCGGTCGGGGCGGCGGGACATGGTCTGCCACAAGGAGAGGTGCCCGATCATGGTGGCCGCGTCGTCGGCTGGTCGGCCCAGTCCGAAGGTGTCGACGTCGATGAGTCCCGAGTAGCCGCCGTCCTCGACGAGGAGCTGCGCTTCGTACAGGTCGCCGTGCACCGGCACCGACGGTGGGGCCGTCTCCGGGCCGATGCCCTCCACCAGCCGGTCGATCCTGGTCGCCTGCCACGGGAGCAGGGCTTTCATCTGCCGGGTGAGATCGGGGAGCCGCTCGACGGGGGAGAGACTCTCGGTGCCGTCGTCGATCTCGGGGAGGCGGTCGAGCAGGGCCATCAGGGACTCGGCGGGCGGGACGGCGGCGGTGTCGTCCTCGAGGACGTCGCGCAGGGTGAGCCCCGGCATCGCCTGCAGGGCGACCAGGCCCAGCTCGGAGGAGTAGCCGAGGCTCATCGGCACCGGCAGATCGGCGGGCAGGCTGCGGTGGGATGCGTGGAGACGTTCGGCCCGGCCGGCCCGTACAACCTTGAGGAAGACGGAGGTGTGGGCGCCGGTGACCTGGACCACCGCACGCGAACCGGGCCGGTAGGCCCGCATCGTGGTGGTCACCTCTTCATCGGCGGCTCCGAGGTCGACGAGAAGCCTTCGGGTCGTCCCCGGGTCGAGTGCCCGCGGTAGGCCGGGGAGGCGGGGGTCGTGGGGCACCCGCCACACCCCGACGCGGACGTCGCCGTTCTCCACGATGGCGGCGCCCTCGGGGATCCTCCGTCCCGCGGTCGCCACCAGGTTGTGGTTCCCGTCGAGGGGACCGCCGCGGATGGTGGCGGCGTACTGGACGGTGACCCGGGAGCCCGGCCACCAGGTGACGTTGGTGGCCACCGCCTTCGTCAGCCGGGAGCCGGTGTCGCCGACCACGGCACTGAGCGGCTCGGGCACCCCGTCGCCGAGGAGCACGCCCAGGGCGGGGATCGCCTCGTCGACGAGTCTCCCGGTCAGCGGATGGTTGACGCTCATAGTGGCTTCCTCACAATAGGAGACACCCACGGGGAGGCGGGGGGAGCCGGCCCCGTGGGTGTCTCGTCGAGCTCGCCGGTGGCATCAGGGGGTATCAGCGACCCGGCGAGCGCAACAGTCAGCCGAAGCTGTCGGCCGATCCCGAGTCGGCGCTGCCCGAGTCCGGGGAGTCAGGCGAGGCGGGCGACCTCGGGCTGTCCGGGCTGTCCGGGCTGGGGGTGGCCGGCGACGGCGGGCTGTCCGGGCTCGGGCTGTCCGGGCTGGGGCTCGCCGGCGATGCGGGGCTGGCCGGGCTTGGGCTCGCCGGCGACGGCGGGCTGTCCGGGCTCGGGCTGTCCGGGCTGGGAGTGGGGCTGTCGAACGGGGAGTCGAGGTCCCGCCCACCGGCCCGCGTCGTTGTCGTCGGCGGCTGCACCTGGAGCGGTGATGCCAGGTCCTCGAACATCAGGGCCTGGGTGGTGGGCGGCACGCTGGTGGACGTCACCCGGTCGAGGGTGGCAGGGTCCTGCAGGTCGATGGAGTTGACGTCGCCGGCCCCTCCGGGAACTGCCAGTGCCAACCCGCTGATACCCAGTGCCGCCGAGACGGCCATCGTTCCGACGACCTTCCAGTTCCTCGGTTGCTTGAACTGGTCCTTGAGCTGCATGGTGGTCTCCTCTACGAAATATCCGCCTGTTGTATGAAGGCATCCTGGACCGGGCCCGTGAGCCGAATGTGAGGCGGAAGTGAGACAGCTCTCATGTTGGCGAGGTGTTCCAGGCCTCCGAGATTGTCCCGAGATGGGGGGTACTTGGTACTTGGTACTTGGTACTTGGTATCTGGCGACCAGTTCCAGATCCTCTGCTGCACGGCCGGAGGTCTGCGTTGGGTCCCGGCGCCCACCTAGTACTTGGTACCTATACTTAACTTGAAGTTCTTGATCAGAGTCTGGAGGTACCCCCATCGAACTGCTCACCATCGGGGATGTGGCGCGGAGGGCGGGGGTGGCCACCTCGGCGCTGCGGTTCTACGAGTCGAGGGGGCTGATCGAGTCGGAGCGGACGGACGGCAACCAGCGCCGCTATGGGCGCGGCGTTCTGCGCCGGGTGGCGGTGATCCGGGCGGCGCAGCGGGTCGGCCTCAGCCTGGAGGAGATCTCCGCAGCCCTGGACGCCCTCCCCGAGGGCCGTACCCCGGGAGCCCATGACTGGGCCGAGATGTCGGCGGCGTGGCGGGACGTCCTCAGCGAGCGCATCGCGTCGCTGGAGCGCCTCCGCGACGAGCTCGACCAGTGCATCGGCTGCGGCTGCCTCTCGCTCAACTCGTGCGGCCTGTTCAATCAGGCCGACCGGATGGCGGCTCGGGGCCCCGGCGCCCGCTTCCTGCTCGGCGACCCGAGGTGATGACTGCCCGCTCCGGGTGACGAGGGGTATACCCTGGCGAACATGGAAGAAGAACGCATCGCCCTGTTCATGGACTATGAGAACCTCGCCATCGGCGCACGGGAGAACCTGGGCGGCATGACGTTCGACTACAAACCCATCGGCGACGCCCTCGCCGAGCTGGGGCGGGTGGTGGCGCGGCGGGCGTACGCCGACTGGTCGTATTTCGACGAGGATCGTCGCATGCTCACCCGCAGCCACGTCGAGCTGATAGAGATACCGCAGCGCATGGGCGCCTCGCGCAAGAACGCCGCCGACATCAAGCTCTGCGTCGACGCCCTCGAGATGGCCTTCGAGCGTGACTACATCACCACGTTCGTCATCTGCACCGGCGACAGCGACTTCACCCCGCTGGTCCACAAGCTGCGTGAGCTCAACAAGAGGGTGATCGGGGTGGGCATCAAAGATTCCACGTCGGCCCTGCTGCCGCCCGCATGTGACCTGTTCCTCTTCTACGACACGCTGGAGGGAGTCGACGTCCCCGAGACGACCCCGTCGCGGCGCCGCCGCAAGGCGCCCACCTTCACCGAGCCCGAGCGAGATACCGAACCCGAGGCCGAGCCCGTGGTCGACACGGCGTCGGGTGTCGACGACGTGGCGGTGCTCATTGCCCAGACCGTCGCCGGCATCCAGCAGACCTCCACCGGGGAGGTCCTGGCCTCGTCGGTGAAGAGGGCGCTGCTGCGTAAGGATCCCACGTTCAGCGAGGCGGGCTACGGCTTCCGCGCCTTCGGCGAGCTGCTGCGCCACCTCGCCGACCAGGGAGTCATCGAGCTCACCGACGGCCCGGCCAAGGGGGATCCCGAGGTGTCGCTACCCCGGCGCACCGGTGGCGAGGACGCCGCCTTCTCCCTCCTGCACCAGGTGGTCAAGGACCTGCAGCAGCGGGGAGGGCCGCCGCCGCTGAGCGGGCTCAAGGACAACCTGCGCAAGATCCAGCCCGACTTCAGTGAGAAGAAGTACGGCTACCGGGGGTTCCTCCAGTTCTGCAAGGCGGCCGAGACCCGGGGTCTCATCTCGCTCACCTATGACAACGACGCCGAGGACTACTTCGTCGCCGCGGTGTGAGGCTCGGCAGCCGAGCGGCGCACCATCTCCGTCGCCGCCACCAGGGCGGCGGCCGCGAACGCCAGGACCGGCCCGACGACTTCCAGACCGATCCGGTCCACCAGCAGCCCGATCAGGAGTGGCAGCGCCGCGGCGCCGACGGTGGCGGCGCCGAGTTGGAAGCCCACCATCGACGCCGTTCCGGTCGCCCCCACCCGCTGTGGGGTGAGCAGAGTCTGCAGTGGGAAGATCGGCCCCAGCGCCAGGCCGAGTACAACCATCGCCCCCACCGCGATCCAGGTCGTTGCCGCCAGCCACAGGGCAGCGCAGGACGCCAGCACCATGACCGGCGCCCAACGCACCACCCGGTCGGCGTCGATGTGATGTCCGCGCAGTCCCAGCCACAGTCGTGCCGCGGTGAACCCTCCGAAGAGGGCTGCCACCGCGCCGCCGGCGATGTTCTCCGGCACCCCCCGGCTCTCGGTGAGCAGGGTGAAGGTCCACTGCCCGGCGGCGACCTCGACACCGGTCGTGAGCCCGAACACAGTCAGAGTCCATCCGATGATCGGCGAGAAGCTGACCGCGGGCGCCCGCCTGCCTGTCCGGTTCCCGGGGTGGCGCTCCGAAGTCCTCCACGAGGCGGCGGTGAAGGTGAGGAGCACCGCCGCCACGGCCTGCAGGGCGGCGATGATGGCGAAGCCCCACCGCCACGACGCGCCGCTGTCGAGGAGCACCGTGATGACCAGGGGGCCCAGCGTGCTGCCTGCACCGAAACCGGTGTGGAGCATCCCCATCGCCCTCGGTCCGTGAGCCAGCGCCACGTGAGTGTTGAGAGAGCTGTCGATGACGCCGCCGGCGAGGCCGAGCGTGAAGGCCGACACGAGGAGCACGGCGGGGTGGGTGGCGACCACGTAGCCGCCGAGTGCCACCACCGCCGTCCACGAGGCTGCGGCGAGTGCGGGCCCGGCCCCGAACCGGTCACCGATGAGGCCGTTTGCCATCGACGTCAGGAAGTAGCCCGACGTACCGACTGCCACCACGAGGCCCAGCGACCCGAGCGACATCCCCAACTCGGCGGCGACGCTCGGCCAGGCGACACCGAACGCAGTGTGCGGCAGGGCCAGCGCCACGAAGGCGACGAGCGCGACCAGCAAGAGGCGGCGGGGCCTGCTCATGGCAAGGGAGCGTACTGCGGCGGAGTATTGCGTATGACGTATTACGTATTACGTAATTAGCGTCACCGCAGGGTCTCCAGCTTCCGGGACAGGGTCTGGTAGAGGTCGGACATGGAGTCGGCGAATGCCTGGACGCCCTCGGTCTGCAGGTCGGCGGTGATCTCGTCGAAGTCGATCCCCAGGTCCGCCAGGGCGGCCACCTCGGCTGCGGCGTCGTCGACGCTCTCGGTGATGGTCACCGCAACCGTACCGTGCGCCAGGGTGGCCTCGATGGTGGACGGCGGCATCGTGTTCACCGTGCTCGGCCCGATGAGACCGTCGACGTAGATCGTGTCGGGGTAGGCCGGGTTCTTGGTCGAGGTGCTGGCCCACAGCACCCGCTGGACCTTGCCGCCGCGGTCGGCCTGGATGCCGAACTCGGGGCCTTCGAAGAGCTGCTGGTAGCGCCGGTACGCCAGCTTGGAGTTGGCTATGGCGATGCGTCCCCGCAATTCCAGTGCCTCCGGCGTTCCCACCTTCTCCAGCGCGGCGTCCACCTTGGTGTCGACCCGGCTGACGAAGAACGACGCCACCGAGTTGACCTGTGCGGGCACGTCGCAGGCGGCCAGGCCGCGCAGGTAGGCCTGGGCCACGTTCTCGTAGTCCTGGAGGGAGAACATCAGGGTCACGTTGATGTTGATGCCCTCGGAGATGAGCCTCTCCACCGCAGGAACGCCCTCGGCGGTGGCGGGGATCTTGACCATCAGGTTGGGCCGGTCGACCTTGGCCCACAGGCGCCGGGCGTCGGCCACGGTGCCCTCGGTATCGTGGGCCAGCGACGGGGCGACCTCGAGGCTGACGAACCCATCGGCGCCCCCCGACTCGTCGTAAACCCGGCGCAGCACGTCGGCGGCGCCGCGGATGTCGGCCACCGCAAGCTCGTCGAAGGCTTCCTCGGAGGTGGCGTCGGGATGTGCCCTGAGGACGGCGCGAAGCTGATCGTCGTACGCCTCCGAGCCGGCCAGCGCCTTCTGGAAGATCGTCGGGTTGCTGGTGACACCGCGAATCCCCATGTCGACCAGTCGCGACAGCTCGCCGCCGTCGCCGAGCATGTCACGGCTGATGTGGTCCAGCCAGACGGACTGACCGATCTCGTTGAGCTGTCGCAGCTTCGTCATCGGCGGGGATTCCTTTCGGAGTGCAAGGTCAAACCTACCAGCGGTACGTCGAGTCGAAGCCGCCGGTCACTCCCCGTCGAGGATGGCCCGCAGCCGCTCCCGGGCGCCGGCCAGGTCGGGCCGGGCCAGGGCGAAGGCCACGTTGGCCTCGAGGAACCCGATCTTGTTGCCGCAGTCGAAGCGCGTCCCCGAGAGGCGCACCCCGTGGAACGGCTGGTGGCCGATGAGGAGCTGCATCGAGTCGGTGATCTGGATCTCGTCGCCGGCGCCGCGCATGCCCCTGCCGAGGTGGTCCATCAGCTCGGGCTGGAGGATGTAACGGCCCACCACGGCCAGGTTGGAGGGCGCCTCATCGACGTGGGGTTTCTCGACGAGGTCGAGCACTTCCACCAGCCGGCCGTCATCCTTGCCCGGGGCGACGACGCCGTAGGAGGAGGTGTCCGCCGCAGCCACCTCCATGAGGGCGATGACATTGCCGCCGTGATCGGCGTAGACCTCCATCATCTCGGCGAGGGCGGGACGGCTGCCCATGATCAGGTCGTCGGCGAGCAGCACTGCGAAGGGCTCGTCGCCGAGAAAGCGGCGGGCGCACCACACCGCGTGGCCCAGTCCGAGCGGCTCGCCCTGACGCACGTAGGCGATCCGCCCGGGCCGCGGGGTGGCGCCGCGCACCGCCTCCAGTTCCCGTTCCTTGCCCCGCTCCCGCAATGTCTCCTCCAGCTCGGCGTGCTGGTCGAAGTGGTCCTCGATGGCGGTCTTGCCCCGTCCGGTGACGAAGATGAACTCCTCGATCCCGGCGTCACGCGCCTCTCTGACGGCGTACTCGATGAGGGGGGTGTCCACCACCGGGAGCATCTCCTTGGGGAGCGCCTTGGTGGCCGGTAGGAACCGGGTTCCCAGCCCGCCCACCGGGAAGATCGCCTTGCGTACCGGCTTGAACATGTCGTCTCCTTGTATCCCCGACGCCGTATCCCGCTGCCGTCAGCCGGACAGCAGCTTGTCGGCGACCCTCTCGGCGTGGCCGGTGGCCTTGACGTTGTAGAAGGCGTCGGTGACGACGCCCGCCTCGTCGAGGATGATCGTCGACCGGATGATCCCCTCGTACTCCTTGCCGTAGTTCTTCCTGGTCCCCCAGGCCCCGTACGCCTCCGCCAAGGCGTGGTCGAGGTCGGACAGCAGGGGAAACGGCAGGCCGTGGGTCTGCCTGAAGTCGGCGAGCCTGTCCACCGGGTCGGGGCTGACGCCGAGGATCTCGTAACCCCGGGCGTAGAGCGCCTCATGGCGGTCGCGGAAGTCGCACGACTCGGTCGTGCAGCCCGGGGTGAACGCCTTCGGGTAGAAGTAGATGACCAGCTTGTGGCCGGCGTAGTCATCCAGAGTCACCTCGGCCCCGTCCTGGTCGAGCCTGCTGAAGTAGGGGGCTTGATCGCCCGGTTCCAGTCGCATCTGTGGTTGCCTCCTCGTCGGGTGTAAAGCTACCCGGCGCCGGGGGCCGTCTGCCCGCTTGTCGCGGCGGTCCTGATCTGGAGCAGCTCGCCCCCGGCGGCGGCGCGTACGCGGAGCTGGCCGCAGGCGGCGTCGATGTCCTTGCCTCGGGTGTCACGGCGGGTGGCGTTGACTCCTTCCCCTCGCAGGGTGGTGAGAAAGCCGTGGATGGCGTCTTCGGTGGAGGGCTGCTCGGCGGTGAGCGGTGTCGGGTTGAGCGGGATCACGTTGACGTGGGCCCCCATACGGTGGGCGATGCGGGCCAGTTTGCGGGCCTGGTCGGGACCGTCGTTGACCCCGTCCATCATCGTCCACTCGATGGAGACCCGGCGGCCCTTCCGTTCGAAGTAGTGCCGGGAGGCGGCGACCACGTCCTCGATGGGGTAGCGGCGGTTGAGCGGCACCAGCGAGGACCGCAGGTCGTCATCGGCTGCATGCAGGCTGACCGCCAGGTTGACCGCCCACGGCTCGTCGGCAAGGCGCCGCATCCCGGGAACGTGACCGACGGTGGACACGGTGATGGAACGCGCCCCCAGACCTACGTGTTCGACCATGCGGCGGATGGACTCTCGCACCTTGGCGTAGTTGGCCAGCGGCTCGCCCATGCCCATGAACACCACGTTGGACACCCGCGGCGGGGCGCCCCCCAGGCCGCGGGAACGCATGTGGGCGTTGGCATACGCCACCTGGGCGATGATCTCGCCGGCTTCGAGTTGGCGCTCGAAGCCGAACTGGCCGGTGGCGCAGAACGTGCAGCCCATGGCGCATCCGGCCTGGGATGAGATGCACAACGTGGTGCGGCGCGGGTAGCCCATCAGCACCGACTCGATGGAAGCACCGGTGGGGCTGCGGAACAGCCACTTTATGGTGCGGCCGGCGTCGGCCGACTGCTCCATCTCCACCGAGAAGGGGAAGAGCCGGCCGCCCAGCTCGAACCGTACCGGGGCCGGCAGGTTGGACATTGCATCACCTTCCAGCACCGGCGTCTCGTAGAGCCAGCGGCGTAGCTGTTCGGCGCGGAACGCCGGCTCACCGGGGAGCAGCGACCCCAACTCCTCGGGAGCGGCCAGGTAAGGCGATGGCGGGCTGGTCACCGGGTTCAGGAGGAGAGGGCCCGGGCCTGGTCGGCCCAGCCGGCGACCTGCGCCTCGGCGACATCGATGGCGGCGGCGAGGGCGGCCGTGTCGGCAGAGGCGAGATCGGCGAAGGTGTTGACTCCCTGGGTGGCGAGGCGGCCGCTGTAGACCGGGCCGATGCCGGATATGCGGGTGAGGTCGTCGGCGTCGCCGGTTTCCGCGGCGGGCGTGCCCGGCGGCGCCGGTCGGAACCTGGGGGCGGGTGCAGTGCTCGGCTCGGGCAGAGGCAGCAACCGGTCACGGTTCAGCCAGGCAACCCCGGCCGCGGTCGCCACAGCCCCAAGGGCGACAAAGATTTTGCGCATAGGGGAAGCATATCGCGAACCCCGCGATGCAGCGCGACGAGGGGAGTACTTCTGGCTGCGGCGTCGCGCCGGAGTCCCGGAGGAGCCTCTCGCTACGGCTTACAAGACCACTGCTGCCAGGGGGAGGAGGAGTTGGCGGACAGCCAGGCGGCTACGGCGATGTTGGACGGGCCGTGGAAGACGTCGGCGCCGGTGTAGCCGGCATGGTCGCTGGCCGTCGCCCAGGTGGAGGGGAGGAACTGGAACAGCCCGGAGGCGCCCGACCTGGCGTTGTGCGCCTTGGGATCGCCGCCGCTCTCGCACTCCATCACCGCCAGGGCCTCGTCGACCCGCTTGGCGGGGAAGTACTTGGCCACCGTCGACCGCCACCGCTCCACGCCGTCTTCGCGCCGCTCCGGCGCCTGCGTGGTGGTCGTGGCGGGCGGCTGGGTGGTCGTGGTGGTGGTCGGCGGCTGCGTGGTGGTCGGCGGCTGGGTGGTGGTGGTGGTGGGCGGCTGGGTGGTGGTGGGCGGCTGCGTGGTGGTGGGGGGCTGGGTGGTGGTTGTTGGAGCACGTGTCGTCGTGGTCTCCGGCGCCTCGGTGGCGGTGGTGGTCTCTTCGATGGCGAGGGCCCCTGCCGCGGCAACGCCGGGCACCTCGTCGGCCGTGGCCGGAGGGGTGGTGCCGGTCTGCTGCTCGGTGACCGGGGCGCGGCGCAGGTCGCTGGCCACGGCGGCGGCGGCGATGCGGCCCGAGGCGTTGGGGGGCAGCACCACACCATCGGGGGTTGCCGTGGTCTGGGCAGGCTCCGCCGAGAAGGCGTTGACGCCCATGACGGCAAGGAGGAGGACGATCAGGACGCCGGCTACGGCAACCGGGGAGCGTGAACTCACGAGACTCCGCTCTTCGTATCGACGGTGTCGCCCTCGAAGGCGACCGGCCACAGCGCATGGCCTATGGGGAGAACGAGTCCGGGATGCTAGGGCGGGTTGGTACTCACGCCAAACCGTTGCCTTCCAGAATCAGGCAGTCACCGCGTCCAGTCAGGGTCGACAGAGGTGGAGTGGAGGTGTTGTGCTGCCGGCTTGGCGGTGGTGGCGGGAGCCGCGGCGCCTGGTCCGGCGGACGATCCCGGCGAGCAGTCAGGGAATGCCGAGCCGGACCTCACATGTCGATGCGATGTCTCGGCCGGCACCACCGTGGCAGGTGTCTCGGGCCGATCCGCCGGACAGCGAGTCGTCGCCAGGGCCGCCGGAGAGGGTGTCCTGGCCGGCTCCGCCGCCGAGAGCGTCGTCACCTGCCTCGCCCCAGAGGCGATCGCGCCCGCCGCCGCCGGAGAGCCTGTCGTCCCCCCCGCCGCCACGCAGGCTGTCGTCGCCGCGGCCGCCGGTGACGATGTCGTCGCCATCGCCGCCCCAGAGCCGGTCGTGCCCGGTGCCGCCGTCGAGGGTGTCGTCGCCGGTGGCGCCACGCAACTCGTCGTCGCCGGCTCCTCCCCGGACCACGTCGTTGCCGCTCCCTCCCTTGAGGATGTCGTTGCCGGCGTTGCCCCACAAGGCGTCCCGCCCGGCGCCGCCGTCGACGTCGTCGCCGTCGCCACCGCCGCGCAGCTCGTCGTCGCCGGCGCCGCCGAGCAGCGTGTCGGCGCCATCACCTCCGGAGAGGACGTCGTCGCCGGCATCTCCCTGCAGGACGTCACTGCCACCTCCGCCCCACAGGCTGTCGGGTCCGGCGCCCCCACGCAGCGTGTCCGTGCCCGGCCCGCCGGTGAGCTCGTCGTCGCCCGCCTCCCCGAAGAGCATGTCGCCTCCGTCACCCCCGGCGAGCCTGTCGCTTCCCGACCCGCCTCGCAGGGTGTCGTTGCCGGCGCCCCCGTCGAGGATGTCGTTGCCGGCACCGGCGACGAGGGTGTCGTACCCGGCGCCGCCTGACAGCATGTCGTGACCGTCGCCACCCTCGAGGGTGTCGTCGCCTCCGTTACCCTCAAGCCGGTCGGCGCCGGCCTCGCCCCAGATGCGGTCGTTGCCGTCCCCGCCGCCGAGTATGTCGTCACCGGTGCCGCCCCGGAGCTCGTCGTTGCCGGCGCCTCCGGTGAGCGTGTCGTTGCCGGTGCCGCCCCACATCCGGGTGTCGCCCCACCGGTAGGCGTAGAGGGTGTCGTTGCCGCTGTCGCCGTGGAGCCGGTCCCCCCAACCCCGGCCGTGGATCACGTCATTCCCGCTCCCGCCGCGCAGGACGCTGGCGCCGGTGCCGCCGTGGAGGGTGTCGTCGCCCGCGGCGCCGTCGATGAGGTCGCTGCCTCCGCCGCCGTGGAGGACGTTGGTCCCGCCGTCCCCGAAGATCTCGTCAGGCCCGTCGGAGCCTGCGATGTTCTCGACGGCGGCGAGGGCATCGACGCCCCATCCGCCGCTCGCCCTCCCGGTGACGAGGCTGACGTGGATGCCGGCGGCGGTGAGTCCGGCGTAGCTGGCGGTGTCGTTGCCGCCCCCACCGTGGATCAGGTCGTCGCCGTCGCCTCCGTGGAGGGTGTCGTCGCCCTCGCCGCCGAGCAGGACGTCGCCTCCCGCCCCGCCATCGAGCGTGTCGTTCCCGTCGCCGCCCTCGATCAGATCGTCTCCGTCGCCGCCGTCCACGGTGTCGTCGTGGGCTGCGCCGTGGAGGGTGTCCCTGCCGCTCCCCCCGGAGAGGTAGTCGTTGCCATCGCCTCCGTGGAGGGTGTCGTTGCCGCCGTTGCCCTCGAGATGGTCCGGCCCGTCGCCGCCGCGGAGGACGTCGGCTGCGGTGCCTCCCACCAGGGTGTCACTCCCGGCATCACCGAGCAGGACGTTGGCGCCGGTCCCGCCCCGGAGTGTGTCGTTCCCGGGGCCGCCGCAGATGATGTCGTTCCCTCCGCCGCCGTCGATGACGTCGTTGCCGCTGCCACCGTGGATGACGTCGGGGCCCGGGGTGCCGGTGAGGCTGTCGTTGCCCGGTGTGCCCGCCATCGTCACGACCCTGCCGTCGCAGGTGACGGCGCGCTCCGCAGGCGACCCGGGCGCAGCCAGGGCGGGGGTGCCCCCGAGGAGAACGACGAGTGACATGGCGGCGATGAGGATGGGACGGAAGGACATGGACTGGCTCCTCACAGGAAGATCAACGATAGATGAGCGTTGATAGACTGGCTTACAAGGAGCGATCCTACGCGGCGAAGCGGGCCTTGCCTAGGAGGCTGACGATGTCGACACCCGGGGGTCTGCGGCGGCGTTCGCACCGGTTGCCGTGACCTCGATGGCGGCGACCGGCCCCCAGTCGGCCTGCCAGGCTCCGGTGACCACGACGGTGTGACCCCTTGCGCCCAGCCCATCGACGACCGTTGCGGGCATCCGGTCCTCGACCGTCACCTTGGGGCGTCCCGGTCGTCGCGCCACCTTCCAGCGGGGCTGCGCCACCGCTTCGGCCAGCGGGAGCCCGACTCGGTGCAGGTGTGAGGCGACCTGGAGGAGGATCTGCGGCTGCAGGTCGCCGCCGCGGGTTCCCAGGAGCAGGGACAGCTCACCCTGGTTCGTCCACAACGACGGTGACAGCGTGTGCAGCGGCCGCCGCCCCGGGGCGAGCCGGTTGGGGTGGCCCGGCTCCAGTGTGAAGCCGGCACCCCGGTTGTGGAGCATGACTCCGGTCGCTCCCGCCCCCAGGCCCGAGCCGAAGCCGTGGAAGTTGGACTGGATCAGCGAGACCCCGAGCCCGTCCCGGTCGCGCACGCACAGGTATGTCGTGCCCGCCGGCACGCGGCGGGCCACGGGACGCTCGGCGTAGCGGTGGTCGCTGATCGTCGACAGGCGCTCTCCGAGGCGGCCCACGTCGAGAAGCGCCTCCGGTGGGAGCCGAGCCGTGAAGGGGTCGGAGAGCACGTCATCGCGGTCGTGGGAGGCGGCCCGGTATGCCTCGATGAGGGCGTGGTGGTAGGCGGGAGAACCCAGGTCGGGCTCCGCCCCGAAGTGTTCGGCTATCCAGCAGGCGGCCAGGGTGATGTAGCCCTGCGAGTTGGGCGGGATGGTCCACGCCTCCCTGCCATGTACGGCGAGACCCAGCGGCGCCACCCACTCCGCCTGGTTCCGGGAGAGATCCTCGGGCGTGACGATGCCGGCGGTGGCCGCGGTGACACCGGCGCCGGCGTCACCCTGGTAGAAGGCGGTCCGACCTCCGGAGGCGACGGCGTCCAACGTCGCCGCCAGGTCGGGGCGCCGCACCGCGGCGCCGGACGCTGCCGGTCCGTCGGCGTAGAACGTCGCCATCGAGTCCTCACCGGCCACGAGAGCTGCATCCCGGCGCAGCGACGCCGCCAACTCGGCGGACACCGGGAACCCGTCCCGGGCCAAGGAGATCGCCGGCGCCAGCACCTTCGCCATCCCCAGCCTCCCGAACCGGTCGAGCAGTGCCTCCCAGCCGTCGACGCATCCCGGCACCGTCACCGTCGCCGGATGTCGCAACGGGATCCCGGTGTAGCCGGCGTGTCGCAAGGCGTCGGCGTCGGCGCCGGATCCTGCCCGCCCCGAGGCGTTGAGGGCCGCCGGTGACGGGTCGCCGGGGCGGTGCACCAGGGCGAAGAGGTCGCCGCCCGGCCCGCAGGTGTCGGGTAGCACCACCCCCACCACCGCGTTGGCGGCGACGGCGGCGTCGGCGGCGGTCCCGCCCGCCTCCAGGATGGCCGCGGCCGCGTCGGTGGCGAGGTGGTGGGTGGTCACCGCGACCGCTGCCATGTGCCTGCGCCTCCGAGGGTCCTTGCCTATTGGGGCGATCAGGGTAGGTTGACGTTGTACGGCCCGGTGATCCGGGCCGGCCCCGGGCGGAGCGGCTGGTGACACAGCCGGCTGGGGCAGGGTGGAAGCGGAAAGACGACGCCAGGGTCCCCGCGCCGCCCGTGCGGTGCGGTGTCCGTGCTTCGGAGAGCCATGACACCACAGCACACTCCACCACCATCCGGGTCAACCCGGTCCGTCCCCCAGAGCACCATGGTGCTGGCCGGCATCGCCGTCGCCGTCGTGGTGGCGGCCGTCGCCCTCCATTCCCCGCCGGGTCCGGTGTGGCTGTGGCTCGCCGGGGCCGTGGCCTTCCTCGCCGTCGACGTGCTGGCGCCGGGGTCGCGCCGCGCCGCCGGCGGCGCCGGCTGGCTGGTCGTCCTTGCCATGGCCAGCGGCCTGCGCCCGGTCGGGGTCCTCTTCGCCGCCACCACCGTCGTGGCCGCCGGGGTGGTGATCGACGCCGCCCGCCGTCGTTCCGCCATCGTGGCCGCCGGTCGCTTCCTCGCCCAGGTCCTCCCCGCCGCCACCGTCGTCGCCATGGCGGCGGTGGCGCCGCCGTCGCGCCTGTGGGCCGCTCTCGTCGCCGGGGCCGTAGCCGGCGCCGCCGCCCAGGCGATGACCCGCCTCGTCCTCCCCGTCATCGACTCCGCCTTCGCCGGCACGCCGCAGCGGCGCTCTCTCGCCGCCGAGTTGGGAGAGTCGGCCCTTCTCGGCGCCACCGTCGCAGTCGCCGGCGCCCTCCTCCCCGTGGCCGGATGGGTGGCGGCGCCGCTGCTGGTGGGTGGGATCGCGGTGGCCGTGGCGGCGTCGATCCTGCGGGACCGCGCCGACTCCGCCGCCGACGGAACGGTGGACGCCCTGCTGGCAGCTCTCGAGGCCAAGGACCTCTACACGCGGGGCCACGCCGAGCGCGTCGCCGTCCTCGCCGGGTCGGTGGGACGTGACCTGGGTGTGCACGGCGCCGAGATGCACCGCCTGGTGACTGCGGCGCGCCTGCACGACATCGGCAAGGTCGTCATCCCCCGATCCCTGCTGCGCAAGCGGGGCCGACTCGACGAAGGCGAGTACTGCCGGGTGCAGGAGCACGCCGACGTCGTCGGCGGGATCCTGGGCGGGATCGGCGTGTTGCGGCCCGTCGTCGACGTCATCGTCGAACATCACCGCGGCTACGACGGCACCGCCTACGGTCACGGTCACGGCGTGGGGATGCCGTCGCTGCCGGCGCGGATCATCGCCGCCTGCGACGCCTTCGATGCCATGACCACGCACCGTCCCTATCGGGCGGCGCTGTCGACCGGGTATGCCTTCGCCGAGTTGCGCCGCTGCGCCGGCACCCAGTTCGACCCGCTCGTGGTCGAGGCGCTGGTGCGCTGCGTCGAGAGCCAGGGCGGCCGGGTCCCCGCCTCCGGCGTCGAGTCCGACGGCGAAGCCCGGGCTCGGGCGGAAGGGGTCCTCGAGCATGCCTGAGATCCGGGTTTTCGAGATCTACCCCCGGGCAGCCGCTGAACCGCCGGCGCCGCCACCTCCGCCGCCACCTCCGGCACCGCCTGCGGCGTACGCCGTGGTGGAGCGCAGCGCCGACCGGGACCACTGGCCGATCCTGATGGGCCTGCCGTCGCTGATCGTCCTCATGCTCTATGCCGCCCCCGGGATCGGGTGGTGGGCGGTCGCCGTCCCGCTCCTGGTGTACGGCGCAGGGTTCCTCGGCTACCGCAACCTGGTGGCCGCCGACCGGACCCGCAAGGAGGCCGCCGATGTGCTGTCGCGGCTCCCCGAGATGGAAGGGCTGCAGCCGGAAGGGACCGCCGAACGCCGCGCCGAACTGGCCGGCGCGGTGGCCGCCCGCCTCGGGCTTGCTCCGAGGGACACCGACATGGTCACCACCGCGGCCCGTTGCCACGACGTGGGTCGCGTGGGCGACACCGCCCATGCCGGCGACCGTCCCGGGTTCGACGCCGCGGCGGTGGCCCGCTGGAGCGCCGAGGTCGTCGGTCGCATCGGCGGCCTGGAACCGGTCGCCGCCCTCCTCGGCGTGCCCGGGGACGGGGAGCCGGCGCACACCGCGGCGCTGCGGACCGTCGTCGATACCGTCGTCGGCTACGACGAGGCCGTCGAGCGGCAGGGGTTGACCCCCGACGGCGCCATCGCTCACCTCACCGCGGCCCGCGACGAGAGTGCCATCCCCGCCCTGCGTGCCCTTCGTGACCTGGTGGCCCCGCCGGTAGCGGTGTACTAACTACGTACTACGTACTACGTACTAGGCTAGGATTGGTCGAGGCCGGCGATGAGGCCCCGGGCGAAGTAGGTGAGGTCTTCGTCCGGCTCGGCTCCCGTTCGTTCCCTAACGGCGGCCAGGACCGCCGGCTCGTCGGGGCCCCACTGGGCTACCAGATCGCCGGCGGTTCGGGCCTTGGCGGCAACCGCCTCGAATTCGACACGGGACAGCACCTTGGGGTTGTGGCCCTCGACGACATGCTGGGCCTCGAAAGCGACGAGCTCGTCCAGCAGCGGGAACAGGCGCCCGGCGGTGTAGTGGCGCACCGGGGCGTAGACCACGTCGTAGAGGGCGTCACCGAGGAAGAGGACTCCATCCGGCTCGACATGGGCGACGACGGAGTCCGGCTCGTGGTCTCCGCCGACGTGCTGCAACCGGCAGGTGACACCTCCCAGGTCGATGTCGAGCCTGTCGTCGAAGACCACGTCGGGGAGGGCGATGCGCACCCGCCGCGGCTCGGGCAGCTCCAGCTTGATGTTGTCGGCGCAGAAGGCGATCTCGGTGCCCTCGGCCACCCGTCGCTCCAGAGCGGCGTCGGTCCACTCGTAGGAGGCCTGCACCGCCAACTCGGCGGCGGTGAGGCGATGGGCGATCACCGTGGCCCCCACCTCGGCGGCGCCGAACACGTGGTCCCAGTGCCAGTGGCTGAGGGCGACCAGGCGGGGGGCGGGAATCCCTCGGGATTCCAGTTCCCCGAGGAAGAGTCGGGCGTGGGCGTCGGACGAGGCGGCATCCAGCATCAGCGTCGACCGCTCACCGACCACGGCGCACAGTGACGGGCGGTCGGGGTCGTCAGGGGGCATCCACCAGACGTGCCGGGTGATCCGCTGCAGGCTGAGGGGGGCCATCGGCGCCACCGTAGCCGTCACGGGCGCGGTGTCAGCGGGAAGCGGAGAGGGAGGGGCCGGTGACAGCCCCTCCCTCTCCCGCTTCGGAACGCCTGCTAGCGGCGCACGCGGTAGACGGCGGTGTGGGTGGTGCCGTCGTCGAAGCTGATACTGAGCGAGCGGCAGGTACCCGCCCACGCCGCCGGCACCAGCCACGGGAAGCGGTAGGTGTCGCCGGCGGCGTCGTAGGCCAGCGGGCCGCCGGTGGTGCGGATCTCCGGGCCGGTGACCTCCAGGGTGTCGCAGTCGATCGGCGCCGTAGTGGGTGTGCCGGTGGCGAACACCCCTGTGCCGCGGTCGCCGTCGAGCGAGAACCGGACCGGGTTACGCTGGCCGGCGGCGAGGAAGTCGATCGCCGGGGGAGGGAGCAGCCCGCTCACCGGATACTCCACCTGCAGTGACACCGGCACGGTGATCACCGGTGCCCCGGTGTCGTTGCTCGACACACAGAGCACGCCGCTGTGGATGTCGGGGGCGTTGAGCCCGGCGGCGTCGAAGGTGACTCCGACGTTCGTCGACGAGCTCGCCGCCGTGGTGCCCGAGCCGGTGGCGGTGCTGACCCAGCCCAGGTCGGTGGGTGCATCGCAGCTCACGGCGGCCTCGCTGATGGTCCAGTTGAGCGGCTGGTCCTGTTCGGTGGTCTCGTTCAGGATGGTCAGCGTTGCCGCTGCCTGGGTGTCCTCGACGGTCCCCTCGCCGATACCGTCCTGGGCCACCGCCGCCTGCGGGCACTCGTACAGCCTGAGACCGCCGATGATCGGGGCCGGCGGCTGGGTGGGCTCGAGCACGATGTTCACCAGGCCGCGCAGCGGCTGGCGCATCCGCACCACGTGCCCGGCGGGTCGGTCTTCGACGGCCATGCCGTGGGCCGCCAGCCGCTGCTGCGGGTTGGTGCGCAACTCCACGGCGAGGTTGCCGCTGTCGTTGAGCACCGTGGTGTACTGGCTCGGCGTTAGGAAGTAGGCGCAGGGGGGCGGGTCGATGATCTGGGCCGGTCCCGGCGGGTTGTTGGGTGGTGGGCTGTCGCCCGGGTGCGGAGCCGGGAACGTCTGCACGTCCCAGTCACCGTGACGCACGATGGGACCGGTGTTGGACTCCGCAAAGGCGATACCCCCGGCGATGGCGGCCTGGACCTCGGGGAGCCTGGCCCGGTGGTAGTCGAGCGCCGTCCGGATCGACCACACCTGCGAGTAGGCCTTGCGGCGCCGGTTGCTCTGCGTGTTGCCCTCGTTGGGGCGCGTCGGCCCGCCGGCGCTGCGCGCCTCCACCAGGGTCACGATCATGTTCTTGAGCCCGTTGACCCGGGTGAACGTCTGCGCCCCGTCGATCCCGGCCACCGGGTAGGGGCAACCCCACCACCCGTCAACGGCACCCTCGGTGTAGAACCAGTCCTCGACCAGGCCCTCCTTGGACTCGTCGTGGACGGTCGGGGCGGTGTTGGAGTGGCGAGGCCACAGCAGCGGCAGGTCACAGGTGTTGTTGTTGCCGAACTCGTGGCCGTCGACCATCACCTCGGGCGTGTAGTCGCGCAGGAAGGCGGCGAACGCCTGGGTCTCCGGCTGGGTGATCCGGGCGTGATCGCGGTTGAGGTCCTGCCCCGTGGAGTTCCCGCGGACGTTGGCGGCCCTGCCGTCGCCGTTGATCGAGGGGACGATGAGCATGGTGGCGTTGGACAGGATGTCGATGGCCCACGGATCGTTGGAGAAGGCCAGCTCCCGGATCATCATGAAGCAGCCTTCGCGCCCCGACGGCTCGTTGCCGTGCACGTTGCAGTTGGCACCGGCGGTGGGTCCCGCCGAGATGGCGGCGGCGGTCGTCGGTGGCGCCGGGTACCCGATGATGAACAGGTTGATGGCGCGGTTCTGGGGGGTGCGGCCGATCTCCACCACCCGCACCCGGTCGCTGGCGGCGTCGATCGCCTCCGTCCAGGCGATCTCGGAATCGTACGACGTGAACTGCGCCCCCTGGGTGAGCTCGAACTGGGTGCGGAACTCCTCGGGGCCGGGCGCCGGCGTGGTGGTGCCGAACACGGGCGCGGAGTAGGGCTGGACCGTGGTGCCGAAGCGTGCCCGCACCCTCCACTGGAACCGGTCACCGGGGTTGAACCCGGCGTCGGCGAAAGTGGGGAACGGCTGGTTGACCTGCCGGTTGGGCCGCCACAGGCCGACGACGACCTCGGCGCCTGTCGGCAGATCGTCGGCGTCCACCGGTGTCCGGGCGATCTGGTAGTCGGTGGCGCCCGCCACCGGCGTCCATGACACCGTGGCGTAGCCGGCCTTGTGCTCGACGGCCAGGCCCTGTACCTGGTTGGGATCGGGGTCCTGACCGGCGGCGATGGACGGGACCATGGTCACCACCAGGACGGCGGCCATCACCAGCGCCTGGATGAGCCGGGACAGGCTCCGCCTCCCGCTGCTCGGCGAATCGGGCGCCCGCAGGCGCATCGAGGAAATCCTCGTGTGCACGGTTCTCCCTTTCGTCAACCGGGGGCCACGCCAGCCCCGGACATCTCGAGCCGCACACACCCCCTCTCCCCGGGTGCGGTGGCGTCGAGACCGCCGCCGTCCGGCGGCGCGCTTCGCCGTGCCCCAACCTAGTAGTCGACGCCGCAGCCGGGCAATCCGGAACCGGCGCGGCCGTGACGTGGAAAGGGAGGGGCCGGCCGGCCCCTCCCTTCCTCGAGCGAATGCGTGGCCGCTAGCGGCGCACGCGGTAGTAGATGGTGTGGGTGGTGCCGTCGTCGAACGAGATGTTCAGCGTGCGGCACGTCCCCGCCCATGCAGCCGGGACCAGCCACGGGAAGCGGTAGACGTCGCCTGCGGCGTCGTACTGCAGCGGCCCGCCGGTGGTGCCCACCGCGGGCCCGGTCACCTCGAGGGTGTCGCAGTCGAGGGGCGCCGACGTCGGCGGTGCGGCGAACACGCCGGTGCCGCGATCCCCGTCGAGGGAGAAGCGGACCGGGTTGCGCTGGCCGGCTGCGAGGAAGTCGAGCTCCGTCGGCAGCCCGCTCACCGGGTACTCCACCTGGAGCGACACCGGCACCGTGATCACCGGCTCGCCGGCATCGTTGCTGTTGAGGCAGAGCACGGCGGTGTGCACGTCGGGTGCGGTGAGCCCGGTGGCGTCGAACACGATGTCGACCGCGGTGCTCGAACCTGACGCGGTCGAGCCGCTGGTGGCCGCGGCGCTCAGCCAGGCGATGTCCGACGGCGTGTCGCAGCTGGCGGCAGCCTCGGTGATGGTCCAGTTGAGCGGCTGATCGGCCTCGGGCGCCAGGTTGGAGATGGTGAGAGGCACGGCTTCCTGCGTGTCCTCGACCACTCCGGCGTCGATACCGCCGTCCACTGCGGCGAACGGGCACTCGTAGAGGCGGGTGCCGTCCACCATCTCCTCTGCCGCCTGGGCGTCGAGGAGCAGCGGTATCAGGCCGCGTTCACGCTGTGCCATCCGCACCACGTACCCGGCGGGACGGTCCTCGACCGCCCAACCGTGGGCTGCGATGCGCTCGCCGGCCGTGGTGGGGAACCCGGCCGGGCTGTCGCTGCGGGGGCCGTTGTACTGGGCATCGCTGACCAGGTAGGCGCACGGCGGCGACTCGAGGATCTGCGCCGCGGTCGGGTTCTGGTTGGGCGGTGGCGCTTCACCAGGGTGCGGTGCCGGGTGGGCCGGGATGGGCCGCGAGCCCCGGAACACGATACGTCCCGTATTCGACTCCTGGAACGCCACCGAGGCGTCCACCGCGTCATGGATGGCGTCCTGGTTGGCGATGAAGTAGTCGAGGAACTGGTGATAGGTGTACAGCGCCGAGTAGGTCTTCCGCCGCCGGTTGTTCGCCGCGTTGCCCTCGTTGGGACGGGTGGCCCCGCCGCTGGAGCGAGCCTCGAGCAGGGAGGCGACGGTGTTCTTAAGACCGGACGTGTTACGCAGGATGGTCTCCTCGGAGAGGCCGACGCTCCCACCGCCCTGGCAGCCGTACGGGCAGTACCACCAACCGTCCTCGGACCCGTTGGAGTACATCCAGCCTTCGATCATGTTCATCGACTCGTCGAAGATCTCCTGCGCCGCATTGAGGTGCCGCGGGGGCAGCACCGGCAGGTCGCCTGCGTTGGAGTTGCCGAACTCGTGCCCGTCGAACGCCGCCTGAGGACGGTAGTCCCGCAACATCTCGACGAACCCGAACGTCTCCGGCTGGCGGATCAGCGAGTAGTCCCGGTTGAGGTCCTGCCCGGTGGCGTTTCCACGGGAGTTGGAGGCTCGGCCGTCGCCGTTGATCGACGGGACCAGGAGCACCGTGGTCTTCGACAGGATGTCGAGCGTCCGGGCATCGGTGCCGAACGCCAACTCGCGGGCCATGATCATGCAGGCCTCACGGCTCGACGGTTCGTTGCCGTGGACGTTGCAGTTCACCAGGGCGGCGGAGCCGGCGGCGATCTCCTCGGCCGTGGCCGGGGGTGCCGGGTAGCCGATGATGAACATGTTCACGGGCCGGTTCTGCAGCGTGCGGCCGATCTCGACCACCCGCACCCGGTCACTGGCAGCGTCGAGGGCCGCCGTGTAGTCGTACTCGTTGACGTCGTTGGTGAACTGGGCGGCCAGGGTCTGCTCCCACTGGGTGCGCAGGTTCTCGCCGGCCGTCGCCGGATCGCCCCATTGCGGCAGGGTCGTGCCGTACACCGGGTCGGACAGGGGGGCCACCGGGGTGGCCCGGACCGTGCCGGTGAGCGGGGTGGCGGCTTTGAGGATGGCGCCGTCGGCCTGCGACACCTGGACGGTCGGGATGGTGAGCGTCGCGTCAGTGCCGGTCGGGTTGGGCGGCGTCCCACCGGTGTTGTTGGCGAGGACCACCCCGATGGCGCCGGCCGCCTGGGCGTTGGCCGTCTTCACCGTGTAGTTGCAGGTGCCCCGGTCGATGAGGGCGATCGCCCCGGCCGGGAAGCCCACCAGCGGTCCGCATCCCTCGGTGGCGACACCGGTGCTGGCGTTGACCAGGACGATGTTCCCCGAGATCCCACCTGCCGAGGCCGGTGGTCCGAAAGTCGCCTGCGCGGCGCCATAGTTGCCCGCCGCTGCGGGTGGCGTGTCGATCACCACCTGGCTGGGCAGCGCGGCCGCGCCGACGCGGGCTCGCACCTGCCAGCCGAAGCGGTCGCCTGTGTTGTAGCCGGCGTCGGCGAACGTCGGGACGTCCTGGGTCACCTGGCGGTTGGGCCGCCAGATACCCGCGAGGACGGATGCGCCGGTCGGCTGGTTCTCGGCGTCGACCGGGGTGCGATGGATCTCGTACTCCGAGGCCCCGGGCACCGGGTTCCACTTGAGGGTGGTGAACCCTTGGGACTGGCTGATGGTGAGACCGGTCACCGGGGGCGGGTCCTGCTGTGCCTGGCTGGCGACGGGCGCCAGCGATACCAGCAACGTGAACAACATCGCGAGCGCCACTAGCAGGCGGGTGCGGCGACTGTTACACAGCGCCCCCAGGTTTGATTGGCCGCCCCCTGCGGTGACGTCGCTTCGGATGCCGTCGTACATGTGTCTCCCTCTCTTGGAGTTCTCGGTCAGGACCGGGGTGGCCCCGTTGTCTCGATGGCGTGATGCCGGGATGTGGAGAGGGCGCGCACATACCACGCAGAGCGACCGGCAGCGCGATCCCCTTTAGCCTCCGTCAACTGTTGCGGCTTTCTCCCTGTCGCGGCACGCAACCACGATGCTCCCGACCGTAGCCCTGCCTGCCCGGAGTCGTCAACCCTCCGCGTCGCGTATCAGCGTTCGGCGGCGGAACCGGCTTCGCCGCGGACCCCGCGGCGGAAGAGGCGGGGCTTGCGGCGCATCTCCTCCTCGATGAAGACGCCGAGTCCCACCGCGAGGAGGACGTCACCGAGCGAGATCACCGAGCCGGGCAGGGGGATCAGGTCACCGAGGAAGGGGAGACGGGTGGCGCTCGTCATCGGGATGTGCCTTCCGTCCAGCACCGGGTTGGAGGCGCCGCCGGCGATCTCTACCGCCTGCGGCAGCACCGGCATGCCCTGGTTGACGGCGATGACGGTGAAGTTCATCAGGATCCCGAGCCCGGCGATCCACATCCCGGGAGCCGACCGGTTGATCCAGATCATCGCCAGGATGGGGATGGCCGAGGCCTGCACCAGCACGATGGACGCCTCGGACAGCGATGCCGGCAGCAGACCGGCGACGAGCTGCATCACCAGCCCCACGAGCAGCAGCCACCATGCGGAGGCCCGCACGTCGGTGAGGTTCTTCAACCGGCCACCGCGCAACCAACCGACCACCGCCGAGAGGACCAGCACGAACGCCACCCAGAGCATGGGGGGACGTTAACGAGTGCGGGGATGTTAGGGCTCGGGAGCGCACGCGTACTACGTACTACGTATTACGTGTCCATCCCTGGCTGGTCGGTACTGGCCACTGGCTACTGGATACTGGATACTGTCCCCATGCTGCGATACGACAAACGTGGCGCCGCCGCGGTCCTCACCATTGACGACCGGGAACGGCGCAACCCGTTGTCGGCGGGGGTGGTGCAGGGGCTCCTCGACGGGGTGCGCCGGGCCGGCGCCGACGGCTCGGTGCGGGTGATCGTGATCACCGGCGCCGGCGACAAGGCCTTCTCGGCGGGCGGCGATCTCTCCGGCGGCGGGTTCTTCGACTCGCCGCTGGCGACGCACGGCGAGCGGGGCGCCCTGGCCGACCTCTTCCGGGAGCTGCGCCGCTGCGGCAAGCCGACGGTGGCACGCGTCAACGGGCATGCGCTCGCCGGGGGCTTCGGCCTGGCGGCCGCCTGCGACATCGTCGTGGCCGTGGAGACGGCCACTTTCGGAACCACCGAGATCCGGGTGGGACTGTGGCCGATGATGATCAGCGCCGTGCTGCAGCGGCTCGTCCCGCGGCGCATCGCTCTCGAACTGATGCTGACCGGGCGCCGCATCGACGCCGCCGAGGCGGAGCGCATCGGCGTGGTGTCCCGGGTCGTGGCGCAGGAAGACCTGGACCACGCCGTCGACGCAGTGGTGGCGGAACTGGCCGCGGTGAGCCCGGCGGTCGTGGCCCTGGGCAAAGCGTCGTTCTACGCCGTCGAAGACCTGCCGTTCGACGCCGCCCTCGACCACCTCCAGGCCGGGATCACCGCGGTGGCCATGACCGAGGACGCACCCGAGGGCATCGCCGCTTTCCGCGACAAGCGGGCCCCGGAGTGGAAGGGCCGCTGACAGTGCGGCGAACCCTGGGTTCAACCCGCGGCCTACGAACTTTGGGCTGTGGACGTCGCTGAGCGTCGTCGGGAACCCTGGGTTCGCCCAGCGCCGTGAACTTTGGGCT
>CAZOGW010000014.1:0-41200 GCA_964579415.1 uncultured Acidimicrobiaceae bacterium
ATGCAGGCCGTCGTGCTCGATTCGGTGGAGCGGTTGGTGGCGGAGCCCACACCGCTGGAGGATTGCCTCGGGCTGGCGCTGGCCGAGACGGTGGTGGCTCCGCACGACCTGCCGCCGTTCGCCAACTCCGGGGTCGACGGGTACGCAGTCCGCATCGCCGATCTGGCCGCCATCCCCGCCTCCCTGGTGGTGGCGGGCGAGGTGGCGGCCGGGTCGTTGCCGGCCCAGCCGGTCACCCCCGGGGTGGCGGTCAAGGTGATGACGGGCGCTCCGCTGCCTGACGGCACCGAGGCGGTGGTGAAGGTGGAGGACACCCGCCGCAGCGACGGGACCGTCGAGATCCTCGCCGGTGTCGAGCCGGGGGCCGCCGTCCGCCCCGCGGGCGGCGATGTCACCGCCGGCACCGCGGTGCTGGCCGAGGGCCGCACCATCGGCGTCGCCGATCTCGGGGTACTCGCCGCCCTCGGCGTCGCTCGGCCATCGGTACGGCGCCGTCCCGTGGTGAGCATCCTGTCCACCGGGGACGAGATCGTCTCCCCGGAGGTTGCCGAGTTGGGCCCGGGCATGGTCCGTGACGCCAACCGGGTCACCCTGGCCGCCCTCTTGCGCCAGGTGGGCGCGCTGGTGCGGGACCACGGCATCGTGCCCGACGACGTCGCCGCCCTCGACGCCGCCCTGGAAGCGACCGAGGGCTCCGACATGGTGATCTCCAGCGGAGGTGTCTCCATGGGCGACTACGACGTGGTCAAGGAGCGCCTCGCCGCCCGCGGCACCGTCGACTTCCTGGCGGTGGCGATCCAGCCCGCCAAGCCACTCGGGTTCGGCCGGCTCGGTGACGTTCCCTTCTTCGGGCTCCCCGGCAATCCGGTGTCGGTGGTGGTCTCCTTCGAGCAGTTCGTCCGCCCCGCCCTGCTCACCATGATGGGGGCGGCAAACATCTTCCGTCCCCGCATCCCGGGCGTGCTCGACGAGCCGGTGTCCACCGACCCGGCCAAGACCGTCTTTGTCAGGGCCGTCACCCGGAATCACGACGGTCGGATACACGCCCGATCGGCAGGTGGCCAGGCGTCGAACGTCCTGTCGGCGCTCGCCGCCGCCGACGCCTTCGCGGTGGTGGCCCGCGGTGTCGCCGCGCTCGCCGCCGGCGACACCGTCACCCTGGAGATGTTCACCCTGCCGGCCACCCGCACCCGCGCCGAGGCCGGGCTGTGACCGGCCGGCCGCCGGAGCGGCTCACCCACCTCGACGAGCACGGTGCCGCCCGCATCGTCGACGTCGGCGGCAAGCCGGTCACCGCCCGTGAGGCGGTGGCCGAGGCGCTGGTGACCCTGTCGGACGAGGTGCGCCGCGCCGTCTTCGACGGCAGCCTTCCCAAGGGCGACGCCACCGCGGTGGTGCGCATCGCCGCGGTGATGGCGGCGAAACGCACCGGAGACCTCATCCCGCTGTGCCACCCCCTCGGCCTCGACGGCGTGGACGTGGTCGTCGAGCCCACCGGCACCGGCGCCCGCATCGAGGTCACCGCCCGGGTCCAGGCTCGCACCGGTGTCGAGATGGAGGCGATGACCGCCGCCGCGGTCGGTGCCCTGGCCCTCTACGACATGGTGAAGGGTCTTGACCGCGGTGCGGAGATCGCGGCGGTGCGGCTGCTGCGCAAGAGCGGGGGCCGATCGGGAGAATGGGTGCGATGAAGGCGGCGGTGATCACGGTGTCGGACCGGGCCAGCCGTGGCGAGGCCGACGACCTCTCCGGCCCTGCCGTCGCCGCCCGGCTCGCCGCCCTCGGCTTCGAGGTGACCACCATCGACGTCGTACCCGACGGGGTCTCCAGTGTCGTCGGCGCGCTGCGCCGTCACGTCGGCAACGTCGGGCTGGTGGTCACCACCGGCGGCACCGGGTTCGCCGAAAGGGACCGCACCCCGGAGGCGACCCGCCAGGTCATCGAGCGCGAGGCGCCGGGCCTGGCCGAGGCGATGCGGGCCGCCACCTTCGGGGTGAACCCCCATGGGATGCTGTCGCGCGGTGTCTGCGGCATCGCCGGGAACACGCTGGTGGTCAACCTTCCCGGCTCCGTGAAGGGGGCTACGGAGTCGCTCGATGTCATCGCTCCGGCGCTGCGGCACGGCGTCGAGTTGATCTTCCGGCCGGAATCGGACCACAATGAAGGCTGACCGTGGGGAGGTCGGGGTTCTTGGTCCTAACAAAGCTGGACCGTAACCTGACATCCGCGGAGTAAGGAACCCCTGAATGCCAACACTTGCGCTGATCCTCATCGCCGGGATCTGGGCGGCTTTCCTCCTACCGTCGCTGCTGGACGGTAGGCGCCACGCCCCCATCTCGACGACCCGAAACTTCGCCCGAACCCAGAGCCTGCTGGCGTCCGTCGCCACCACGGAGGCCCGCGACGCGCTCCAGCGGCGCCGGGCCGCCGCCCGGCGCAGCCGGATACTCCTCGGTATCGGCCTGTCCGCACTGGTCACACTGGTGCTGGCGATTGTCCAGGGGAGCACCTCCTGGCTGACGGTCACCATCGTGCTCGACCTGACCTTCGCCGGTTACGTCACGCTGCTGCTCCATATGCGGCAGTCGGCGCCGCGCCGGGCCGCGGTGGTACCACTGCGGGTGGTGCGCGAGGTCGATCCGCACGAGTCGTCGGTGCGTGTCGTCGCCGGGCTCTGACACCGACGCCCCGGACCTGACCGGGGGAGCCGCGCTGGCGGCCGACATCGACCGCGTCGAGAAGGCGGTCCGTACCGAGCTGGACGGCAAGTTCGCCGCCCGCGAGGAGGCCCTCAAGACCTGTCGGCGCATCATCCAGGGCTCGTCGAAGGCGATCCGTGCCCTGCACCGGGGCGAGTCCGAGGTCGCCGCCGAGCTCATCGCCGAGGTACGCGGGATGATCACCGCCATCGAGCCCCGTCTCGCCGAGCACGGTGACATCTACCACGCCGGCTTCTTCCACGACGCGGTGAAGGAGTACGCCGAATCGGAGCTGACCGCGGCGCTCCTGGGAGGGAAGCGCCTCCCCATGCCCGACGAGCTCGGCGTCGCCGCCGTCAGCTACCTGCACGGCCTTGGCGACGCGGTGGGTGAGATGCGCCGCCACCTCCTCGACCAACTCCGCGGCGACGACCTCGCCGGCGCCCAGACCACCTTCGCTTCCATGGAGGCGGTTCTCGATCTGTTCACCGGGTTGGACTACCCCGACGGGATGACCTCGGGCCTGCGCCGCATCACCGACGTGGCCCGATCGTTGGTGGAGCGCAGCCGGTCCGACCTCACCCTCACCGTGGTCCAGGACCGCCTGCGCCGCCACACAGGTCCGGCCTGAAGTGACCGGCCCCGAGACATGGGACGCCGTCGACGCCTTCATCACCGGTGCCCTGCTCGACCCCGACCCGGCCCTCGACGCCAACCTCGCCGCCGCCGCCGCCGCCGGGCTCCCCACCATCGCGGTGGCCCCCAACCAGGGCAAGCTGCTCCACCTGCTGGCCAAAGCCTCTGGAGCCTCCCGCATCCTCGAGGTGGGCACCCTGGGCGGCTACAGCACGACCTGGCTGGCCCGGGCGCTCCCCGAGGGCGGTCGCCTGGTGACCCTGGAACTCGATCCGGCCCACGCCGCGGTGGCCCGCGCCAACCTCGACGCCGCTGGTGTCGGTGCCGCCGTCGAGGTGCGCGTCGGCCCCGCCGCCGACACCCTGCGGGGCATGGTCGCCGCCGGCGAGGGACCCTACGACTTCGTGTTCATCGACGCCGACAAGGAGGGCTACCCGGAGTACTTCGCCCTCGCCGTCGAGCTGTCCCGCCCCGGGACCGTCATCGTCGCCGACAACGTGGTGCGGGGCGGCGCCGTGGCCGATCCCGGCAGCGACAATCCGCGGGTGCGTGGCGTCCAGCGTATGTTCGAGGTCGTCGCCGCCGACCCCAGGGTTACCGCCACCGGGTGCAGACCGTCGGCTCCAAGGGCTATGACGGCCTCCTCGTCGCCTTCGTCGAGCCTGCCTGACCACCCATCGGGAAGCCCGGCCGCCGGCGCTACAATGCCCCTTTCCCGGGGGTGTAGCTCAGCCCGGCAGAGCGCTTCGTTCGCAACGAAGAAGTCGTGGGTTCAAATCCCATCACCTCCACAACGGAAGCACCCTGCCTCTCAAGGGGCGCCGGCGATCCTCATTTCGGCCTGCGAGCCATCCCAGCCGGCATTCGGACGGGGTCTGCTCACCGGTCATCGTTATCTTGCGGCGCTTGGTTGGGGGTTCACGGCCGCGGATCGGATCGGGTGGCGTCGACGGTGACGCGACGCGGGGGAGCAACGTTGCGGCGGTGCTGGCGGTGGTTGCCGGTGTCGGGGCGGTGGCGTTACAAATCGTGTTTCCGTACATCGAGGTCGGTGTCTCGTTGGCCGCGGTGGGGCTGGCGGCGGTGGGGCTCGGTGTGGTGGGCCGGTTGGCTGCCAGGCGTCGTGTCGCCGGGCGTGGTCGGGGGGCTGCCACGGTGGGCATCTTGTTCGGTGTGGTGGCGATTGCGGTGAGCGCGGGGTGGGTGCTTGCCGGGATGTGGGGTCTGCTTCACCCGATCGAGCAGGGACGGGGCGTGGCAGAGCTGATCGACGAGCTGTCCGGCAGGTTCTCCCCGCCGCCGCCCGGGGAGGTCTTCGAGGTGCCGTTCGAGATCATCGTGAGCGTCCCGGGAGTCCCGGAACTCGAGGGGGACTCGGTCGATGTCCTGCTGTCGCTGACAAGGGACCGACACCGTCCAGAGCGACACGTCGTCGGTGGTGACGTCGGCGGGCGACGAACTGGAGGATGCCGGGGGTCTGGGCTACTTCGTCAACGACGCGTTGACCTGTGAGGGGTCGGCGCAGCCGGTGTGCCGGGCGTCGTTGGTGGCGGTGTTGGAGGGGGGCGTCTCCGACGAGGCGACGGCCACGTGGCGGGTCCGCGCCGACGTCAGGGACCCGGACAATACGGGGGGCATCATTCCCGAATGGGCGTTCTTGGAGCTGACCTCGCAGCAGGCGGTGGATGGGTCGTGAGTCGCCGGCCGCGGGTGACCGGGTGATGCCGACCGACGCCGGCCGGTACGGTCCAACCCTGGCGGTGAGGCCGGGCCGCCAATGCCATGCGGACTCTCAAGGTCCGCATCGGCGCCTACGATCCCCGCGATGGCTATCGCACGATTCCCCAGCATCGTCATCGACTGTCCCGATCCGGACGCCCTCGCCGGCTTCTACGGCGCAATGTTGGACTGGGAGGTCAAGACGTCGCCCGGTTGGGCCGAGGTCCGCGCCGAATACGGGCAGAGCATCTCGTTCCAGCAGGTAGAGGGCTACACGCCGCCGCGGTGGCCTGCCCAGGAGATGCCCCAGCAGATGCACCTCGACGTGATCGTCGACGACCTCGACGCCGGTGAGGTGGCGGTGCTGGAACTCGGTGCAACCAGGCACGAGCACCAGCCGGGCACGACCTTCCGGGTGTTCCTCGACCCGGCGGGACACCCCTTCTGCCTCTGCGTCAACTGAGGCGCCCGGTGCCGGGGTGATGGGACCACTCCGGCCATTACATAAACAGCTCCACGGACACGGGTAGCCTGCCCGCGATGCGATCCCGATGGCTGCTCTGCTGCGCCCTGGCACTGGCCGTGACAGCCGCGGCGTGCACCGGCGAGTCCGCTGAGACCACCACAGCGGCACCGAGCACCACCAGCACCACGACCACGACCATCGGCGTCGAGATCCGCACCCGTGTCGAGCCCACCTTCTCGGTGGGTCAGGGGGTCGACGAGGGCGTCGCCGACGAGTTGCAGGGGGTCGTCGACGATCTGCGTATCGAGGTCGAGGGGCTGCGGGGGCTGGTGTTCCTCGACCCGCCACAGGTGTCGTTCGCCTCTGAAGAGGGGTTCGCGGCACGCCACGGCGCCTGGGTGGAATCCCGCCTCGATGCCGACAGCCTCTCCGCCGAGACCCGCCTGCTGCGCCTCCTCGCCCTGCTCGACCCCGCCGAGGATCTGCGGGCGACGCTGGTCGACCTCTACGACGATCCGGTGCGGGCCTTCTACGACGGGGAGACCGGCGAGATCGTGGTGGCGGCGGGCGACCCTGACCTCGACCCGGTCGACCGCGCCGATGTGGTGCGCAGCCTGGTGCTGGCGCTCACCGACCAGTACCACCGCCACACCGAGCGCAGCCGGGAACTGGTCGCCGAAGGGCGCATCGACGAGGCCACCGCCCTGGAGGCCCTGGCGGTGGCCGATGCCCACTGGTTCCGACTCCTCTACGCCCAGGGGCTCCCCGAGGAGGATCAGGTGCTCATTGCCGCTGCCGCCCCGGGGGCACCGTCGGTGCCCGGGTTCGTTCGCGAGCAGCTTCGCGTCGGCGGCGAGTTCGGATTCGAACTGGTGACCGAGCTCATCGACTCCGGTGGCATCGGCGGTCTCGACGCCGCCTACTCGGCGCCGGTGCTCACCACCGAACACGTCCTGTTCCCGGCCCGCTTCCGCGCCGGGGAGAGGCTGATGGACCTGGAGGCGGCTTCACCCGAGGCTTCCGGCTACGACGTGGTGTCGGCGGGCACATCGGGCGCGGGCACGCTGCGCGGCATGCTGGTCGACGCGCTCGCCCCGGGGATGCTCACCCAGACAGTCGACGGTTGGGGCGCCGACTGGAGCGTGATCCTCTCCTCCGGCGACGACGTCGCCTGGGTCTACCAGTTCCGCGGCGACAGCGTCGACGACGCCCTCGAGGTCACCCAGGGGTTACTCACCCACATCGAGATGGTGATGGGCATGGGCGGGGGGGTGTCCGCCGGCGGCGGCGTCGAATACGTCGGCTCGGCGCGCTCCGGAGACGACTTCGTCCACATCGACCGGGAGGATGACGGCCTCCTCCTGGTGGTCGCCACCGACCCCACCGTGGGTCGCGCCCTGGCACAGGCCACCCCGGTGCCGGGCAGGTAGCCGGCGATCCGGGCCGGTGGGGCCCGGCCGCCGCGGGTCGGTCTGTCCGGGGGATACCGGAGGCGACCTCAGGGTCATCAGGGAGGCCGCCGGGACATACCTCATGGTCCGGCATGCGAAGTGGTCGCACCATGGCCGAGTCGCGCCAACCGGGCGCGCCCATCGCCATGAGAGAGGGATCCACCCGATGACGACCCGTATCGAGCCCCCCACCCGGAAGGCCACCGCCGTGCCGGCCACCATCGTCGAGGACGCCGTCAAGGTCTACGGCTCCGGCGAGACCGAGGTGCGCGCCCTCGACGGCGTGTCCGTCGCCTTCCCCACGTCCCGCTTCACCGCCATCATGGGCCCTTCGGGGTCGGGCAAGTCGACGCTGATGCACTGCGCCGCCGGCCTCGACACTCTCACCTCGGGGAAGGTCGTCATCGACGGCGTCGATCTGGGCAGCCTGTCGGACAAGGACCTCACCATCTTGCGCCGCACCCACATCGGGTTCGTGTTCCAGGCGTTCAACCTGGTCCCCACGCTCGACGCCTACGAGAACATCGTCCTGCCGATGACCCTGGCCGGCGCCAAGCCGGACAGGAACTGGCTGGCGAGCGTGATCGACACCGTCGGCCTGGCGGACCGCCTCTCCCACCGCCCGTCGCAACTCTCCGGCGGCCAGCAGCAGCGGGTCGCCGTGGCCCGGGCGCTGGCGAGCCGGCCCCGGGTGATCTTCGCCGACGAGCCCACCGGCAACCTCGACTCGCACAGCGGCGGCGAGGTGCTCTCGTTCCTGCGGGACGCCGTAGACCGTATCGGCCAGACCGTGGTCATGGTCACCCACGACCCGGTGGCCGCCGCCCACGCCGACGAGATCCTGTTCCTCGCCGACGGCCGCCTCGTCGACCAGATGGTGTCGCCCACTGCCGAGGCCGTCCTCGAGCGGATGAAAGAGATCGCGCCGTAGGCGCCATCCCGGCCGACCCTTCCCGCTGCCCGTGCCACCTCCCAGGAGACTTCACCCATGATCAAGATCGGCCTCAAAGGCCTTCTCGCACACAAGCGCCGCTTCATCGCCACCTGCCTCGCCGTCGTGGTCGGCGTCGCCTTCCTCGCCGGGACGCTGGTCTTCGGCGATACCGCCACCGCCTCGTTCGACGAGATGTTCTCCACCGGCAACGAGGGTATCGATGCCGTGGTGCGTGGCGACACCGCCATCGGCAGCGAGGAGTTGCAGCAGCGGATGCGGCTCGACGGCGCGCTGGTGGGCAGCCTCGCCGCCGTCGACGGGGTGGCCGCGGCGGCGCCCTCCATCGAGGCCCAGGGCCAGCTCGTCGGCGCCGACGGCACTCCCATCGGCGGAGACGGGCCACCCACCTTCGCCGTCAACTGGATCGAGGACGCCGCGCTCAACCCCTACATCGTCGTCGAGGGTCGCGCCCCTGAGCAGAGTGGCGAGGTAGTCGTCAACGTCGGCGCTGCCGAGGCCGGCGGGCTGGCGCTGGGCGACCGCACCGTGGTGCGCACCCCGGCCCTGGTCGAGGTGGAGATCGTCGGCCTCGCCACATACGGTGACTCCGAAAGCCTCAGCGGAGCCACCTTCACCGCCTTCACGCTTGAAGACGCCCAGCGATGGCTGCTCGACGGCGCCGACAAGGTCGATTCCGTCGTCCTCGCCGCCGCCGATGGTGTGAGCCAGGACGAGCTGGTGGAGCGCATCTCGTCCCACCTTCCCCAAGGCGCCGAGGCCATCACGGGCAGCGACCTCACCGCCGAGCAGAACCAGGGCATCGCCGACGCCTTCCTCGGCTGGTTCGAGACGTTCCTGCTCGCCTTCAGCGGCATCGCGCTGCTGGTGGCGACCTTCAGCATCCACAACACGTTCTCCATCATCCTGGCCCAGCGCACCCGGGAGTCGGCGCTGCTGCGGGCCGTGGGAGCCTCCCGCGCCCAGGTGCTGCGCTCCATCGCCGTCGAGTCCCTGCTCGTGGGCGTGGTGGCGTCCGCCGTCGGTGTCGGCGCCGGGATCGGGCTGGCCCAGGCCATGAAGGGCTTCATCGACGCCGCGGCGCTCTCGATCGAACCCGCCAGCCTCGCCGTCGCCTTCGCGGTCGGCGTGGTAGTCACCCTCGTCGCCGGGATCTTCCCCGCCATCAAGGCGTCCCGGGTGGCGCCGATGGCTGCGCTGCGGGACGTCGCCGCCGAGAGCACCACGGTGTCGTGGGTGCGGGTGGGGCTGGGGGCGGTGCTCGCCGCAGGCGGGGTGGCCTTCGTCCTCGCCGCCGCCCTCGGCGACAACACGACGGCCTCGGCACGGTCGGACGCCCTGCTCATGGCGGGTGGCGGCGGCGTCGCCGCCATGACCGGGATGATCGTCCTCGGCCCGGCGTTCGCTCGACTGGCGGCGGGAGCGATCGGCGCTCCGCTGCGCGCCTGGCGGGGCATCTCCGGAGGCCTCGCCCGCCAGAACGCCATGCGCAACCCGAAGCGCACCGCCGGCACCGCCACCGCCCTGATGATCGGGGTCGCCATCGTCAGCCTCTTCACGGTGCTCGCCGCTTCCGCCAAGGCGTCGATCGACGACACGGTGGCGGGCGCCTTCGAGGGGGACTTCGTCATCATCAACGAGGGCTGGAGCGGCGTCGGGTTCGACCCGGCCATGGCCGCCGACCTGGCGGCGCTCCCCGAGGTCGACCTGGCCGCGGGCTGGGAGTCGGCGTACCTGCTGATCGACGGCGAGGAGAGTTACGCCGCGGTGGTCGACCCGGCCGCCCTGGACGCCCAGGTCGACCTCGACGTCGTCGCCGGATCCGTCGCCGATCTCGACGGAACCGGCCTCGCCGTGTCCGAGGGCTACGCCGAGCAGGAGGGCCTCGAGCTGGGATCGGTCGTCTCCGCCGGCTTCGCCGACGGCACCTCGATCGACCTCACCGTCGGCGCCGTGTTTGCCATGGACAGCCTCACCGGCGGCATCGTGCTCCCCACCGAGGTGTGGGCGCCCCATGCCGATCAGCGCATCCACGATCTCGTCCTCATCTCCCTCGCCGACGGAGTCGACACCGAGGCGGGACGCACCGCCGTCGAGGCTGTCGCCGACACCTACGGCGCCGGTGACGTGCAGGACCGCGGCCAGTACGTCGACTCTGTGGCCGGCGAGCTCAACCAGGTCCTCAACATCGTCTACGTGCTGCTGGCGCTGTCGATCGTCATCGCCCTGATGGGTATCGGCAACACCCTGTCGCTGTCGGTCCACGAGCGCACCGGGGAGCTGGGTCTGCTGCGGGCGGTCGGTCAGACCCGGAGCCAGCTCCGCACCATGGTGCGCTGGGAGTCCGTGATCATCGCCGTGTTCGGCACCCTGGGCGGCATCGGCCTGGGCATGTTCCTCGCCTGGGGCGTCGTCGGCGCCGCCGGCGAGGCGCTCGGCTCCTACGCCGCCCCGGTGGGCCAGCTCGCCGCGGTCGTCCTTGTTGGCGCCGGGGTAGGGGTGATCGCCGCCCTCCGCCCCGCCTGGCGAGCCTCCCGCCTCGACGTTCTTGAAGCGATCAGGGCGGAGTAGCGGCGAGGTACCCAGCGACAACCATATAGACACGCGTAGAACAGCGTCATATCATTCCACCAAGGGCTCGGGCGATACGCCTGAGCCCTTCGTGACAGAGGACGCGCAATGCACAACGTTATGCTCGATGCAATGACACAGGTTGTGGTTCGGATCAGCAATCGGCTCGCCGAGGCCCTCGACGATCTCGTTGCTCGAGGTATAGCGGAGACTCGTTCCGACGCGGTGCGGCAGGCGATCGAGACGTTCGTGGACATCGAGCAGCGCAAACGGATCGGTGACGAGATCGTGGCCGGCTACGAGAGGCTTCCGCAGACCGAGGATGAATACCGGGGAGCAGACGAAGCCACGCTCAGGATGATCGCCGAGGAGCCGTGGTGATCCCGGCACAGGGTGACATCTGGTGGGCGGAGGCAGAAGACAAGCGGAGGCCGGTTCTCGTGGTGACTCGATCACAGGCCGTCCGGGTGCTCACGTGGATCACGGTGGCTCCCATCACCCGGACGATTCGAGGTATCCCCACGGAGATACCGCTGGGGCCTGAGGAGGGATTGCCGGTCCCGAGCGTGGCGACCTTCGACAACCTGCAACGGGTACGCCGGACCCTCCTCACCGCCCGTCTGGGATCTCTTGTCGCCCCGCGCCTGGAGATCTGCCGAGCGCTGTCCGCTCTTGCCGACTGCTGACCCGGGTATCGGTCGATCGAGACGCCTCCTCCACGTTGGCCTGTTCCGCGACGAGCCGGACGTCAATGAGGATGTCGGAGGAAAGGCTCCGAGCGCGACGAAGCCGCCTCCGCAGTCAGCGCGAGGCGGCTTTGTGGCTCAACCGCGACCGGCGTTGGGACGCCGACCGTGGTTCGCCTTGCTGCGACGGGCGCGCAGCTTGCGACGCTTTGCCTTTGCCATGGGCGGAAGGCTAACAGGAGCGACACCGGTACCCCGAATCGGGGTGCTGACAGCTCCGAGCGGCTGGCGGCGGGATCGAGTCGTGATCGCGGCGACACGTCGTGAGCGCCGGCGCGGGCTGCAACCGTGGAGCCTCGGGGCCACCCTCGTCCTCCCGGTGTCGTCGGTGCACGGGTTCGGCATGGCAGAGACGCTGCTGGTCGCCGGAGTCGACGCCGAGGGCCGTGTGATGGGGAGCCGACCGCTGCAGCCTCGCCGCCTCGTCACCTTCCCCGGGGCGGTGGCCATCGTTGAGATGCCCCAGGGCAGCGATCCGCCGCCCAAGGGCGCCGTCCTCTCCTGGAGCTCTCCTAGTCTTGGCTGGTGCCAGGGCGACTCTTCATCTGTGCCACTCCCATCGGCAATCTGGGCGACGTCAGCAGCCGTCTCGTCGAAACGCTGAGCAAGGCAGACGTCGTCTTCGCCGAAGACACCCGGCGGGTCCGCAAGCTGCTCACCCATCTCGGTCTCGCCAAGCCGGTGCAGTCCTACTTCGTCGGCAACGAGGGCGCCCGTGCCGCTGAGCTGGCGGACCGCCTCGAGGCGGGGGAGACGGTGGCGCTGGTCTCAGACGCCGGGGTACCCGGCATCGCCGACCCCGGTCTCACTGCGGTGCGGGTGGCCCGCAAGGTGGGAGCGGCCGTCTCCGCCATCCCGGGGCCCAGCGCCGTCACCACCGCGCTGGCCGCCTCGGGGATGCCGGGGGACCGTTTCGTGTTCGAGGGCTTCCTACCCCGTAAGGGAGCCGACCGCGCCGCCCGCCTAGCCGCCATCGCCGCCGAGGAACGCACCGTGGTCCTCTTCGCCGCCAAGAGGCGCCTCGGTGAGGACCTGGCAGATCTCGCCGCCTCCGCGGGGCCCGACCGGGCGGTGGTGGTGACCCGCGAGCTCACCAAAATGCACGAGGAGTTGTGGTGGGGCACCCTCGCCGAGGCGGCGCGGCACTGGGGAGGGGAGGCACCGCTCGGCGAGCTGACGCTGGTGATAGCCGGCGCCGAGCCGGCGCTGCCCGACGTCGATGCAGCGCTCGAGGACGTGGTCAGGGCACGCGCCGGAGGCGCACCGCTCTCGGGAGCGGTACGCGAAGCGGCACGCCGCCACGGCGTCGACCGCGGCGAACTCTATGACAGGGCTCTCGCCGAAGAGGCGCGCTAGCGGGTCAGGCGCCCGCCAGCTCGTTGCGGCAGGTGACACACACGCCGCGGCTGCGGTAGCTGCCGACGTCTTCCGTCGACCCGCAGAAGACGCATACCGCGTCCAGTTTGCGCAGCACGATGGCGTCGGCATCGACCGAGATCGCCAGTTGGTCGCCCTCCCTGATGTTGAAGAGGCGGCGAGTCTCGGCAGGAACGACGATCCTTCCCAGGTCGTCGATCTTCCGAACCATCCCTGTGCTCATGTGCGCCCTCCCTCGTTGGCAACAACCCGGGGCGCACCAGCAAGTGCGACGTTCATGCTCTACTCCCAGGCCGAATCCAGGTTCGGGACCGAAGCATAGGGCCGGTCGCGGGGTACCGGGTACATCTGCCTGGCCGCTTTCGGCCAGACCGGGAACGCCGGGAGGGCGGTACCATCCGCCGCCCCACCTGTGGATGTGGTCACCATCTCCGACGCCCCAGCCAAGAACGTCCTCGTCTGCCTGGCCTGGCCCTACGCCAGCGGTTCGCGCCATCTGGGCCACATGGCCGGCGTCTACGTGCCCGCAGACATATTCGCCCGCTTCCACCGCGCCATCGGCGACAACGTGCTCATGGTGTCCGGTTCCGACGTGCACGGCACCCCCATCACGGTGCGCGCCGAGCAGGAGGGCGTCGAGCCGCAGGAGATCGTCGACCGCTACCACGCAGAGTTCCTCGACTACTGGGCCAAGCTCGGCATCTCGTGGGATCTGTACACATCGACCGGGACCGACAACCACCGCGAGGTCACCTGGGACGTGTTCCGCCGGCTGCGGGACCACGGCTACATCGACCGCCAGGCCTCCCGGCAGTACTTCGACCCGGAGGCGGGGCGGTTCCTCCCCGACCGGTACGTGGAGGGCACCTGCCCCCACTGCGGGTACGGGCAGGCACGGGGTGACCAGTGCGACAACTGCGGGCGCCAGCTCGACCCGATCGACCTCGTCGAGCCGCGCAGCCGCATCTCGGGCGCCACCCCGGTGATGCGCGACACCGAGCACTACTTCATCCGCCTCTCCGCCCTCCAGGACGACCTGCTCGCCTGGCTGCGCACCCGGCAGGGCTGGCGCCGCCACGTACTGAACACCGCCATCGGCTTCACCGAGGAGGGCCTCCACGACAGGGCCATCACCCGTGACCTCACCTGGGGTGTCCCGATCCCGCCCGAGTCCGACGACCTCGGTGAGGGCAAGCGCATCTACGTGTGGTTCGAGGCGGTGATCGGCTACCTGTCCGCATCCAAGGAGTGGGCACAGCGCTCCGGCGACCCCGAGGCGTGGCGGCAGTGGTGGGAGGACCCCGACGCCGAGTCGTACTACTTCGTCGGCAAGGACAACATCGTCTTCCATACCGTGATCTGGCCCTGCGAGATCATCGGCTATCGCGGCCTCAACCTGCCCACCGACGTCCCCGCCAACCAGTACGTCACCTTCGGCGGGGAGAAGGCGTCGGCCAGCCGCGGCGTGGGCCGCTCGGTGAGCTGGTACACCGAGCGCCTCGAGCCCGACGCCCTCCGCTTCGCCCTGGCGTCGGTGCTCCCCGAGCAGAACGACACCGAGCTCAGCGACGGCGAGATCGTGCGCCGGGTCAACGACGAGCTGGTGGCCACCTGGGGGAACCTGGTGCACCGGGTGGTGTCGATGACCCACCGCTACTTCGACGGGGTGATCCCCGCTCCAGGCGACCTGGACGGCCCCGACCGGGAACTGCTCGCCGACATCGGCGCCATGCTGGGCGAGGTGCGCCAGGCGATCCTGGCGGTCAAATTGCGCCACGGTCTCCAGCTCGCCATGGCCGGCGCCCAGGAGGTCAACGCCTACCTCAACGAGCGGGCGCCGTGGAAGACGGCGCGCCAGGACCTGGAGCGCACCGGCACCACGCTGCACACCGCCCTCACCGCCATCGGCGCCGTCGCCGCGGCGCTGGCTCCCTACCTGCCGTTCACCAGCCCCCGGGTGCTGGAGACCCTCGGCGTGGAGATCCCGCCGACGGGGGCCCGACTCGAGGTTCCGGCGATCGCACCGGGCACCGTCCTCGGCGAGCCGGTGCCGCTTTTCACCAAGATCGAGCCGGGGACACTCGACGAGGACGGCGACGGGGCGGGTTGAGGTGGCGCCGGTGTGGGTCGACAGTCACTGCCACCTCTTCCTGGCCGACCCGCCGCCGGGTGACCTCCTCGACGAGGCGGCCGCCGCCGGCGTCGCCTGGGTGATGTGTCCCGGCACCGACCTGGAGTCGTCGCTGCAGGCGCGCCGCATCGCCGCCGACCACCCGGGACGGGTGGCGTGGTCGGCGGGGCTCCACCCTCACGACGCCTCCCGCTGGCCCGCCACCGGCGCCCGTATCGCCGCGCTGGCCGCCGACGCCGCCGCGGTGGGGGAGTGCGGCCTCGACTACTACCGCAACCTGTCACCCGCCGGGGACCAGCGGGTCGCCTTCGCCGCCCAGCTCGCCCTTGCCTCCGAGCTGGGGAAGCCGGCGATCATCCACTGCCGCGACGCTTTCGCCGACGTGCACGCCGCCCTCGTCGATGCCGGACTGGGGGAGAGGGCCGTGCTGCACTGCTGGACCGGCGGGCCCCGGTGGACGAGCCGTTTCGCCGAACTGGGGGTGACGTTCTCGTTCGCCGGCCCGGTCACCTTCACCACCGGAGACACCGTGCGGCGGGGTGCGGCGGCGGCGCCTCCGCAGCGCACCATGGTGGAGACCGACACCCCCTACCTGAGCCCGGAGCCGCACCGCGGCGAGGCCAACCGCCCGGCTCGGGTCCCGCTGATCGGCGCGATGCTGGCACAGGTGTGGGGGATGGACCCCGACGAGGTGGCCCGCCTCACCACGGGGACCGCCACCCGGGTCCTGGGAACACCGTGAGCGCCGCCCAGGGACGGGGTGAGATCCGCCGGCTCCTCGGCGAGCACGAGCACAAGCCCAACAAGCGGTTAGGGCAGCACTTCCTCGCCGACCCCAACCTGGTGCAGCGCATCGTGACCGCGGCGCGGGTGGGTCCCGGGGACCGTGTCGTCGAGATCGGCGCCGGCACCGGGACGCTGACGCGGGCCCTCGCCGGCACCGGCGCCCGGGTGGTGGCCTACGAGATCGACGAACATCTGCGGCCACTCCTCGAGGAGACCCTCGCCGGTAGCGGCGCCGAGGTGCGTTTCGCCGACGCCACTGCAGTGGATCTCGGCGCCGAGCTGGGGGAGGGACCGTGGACACTGGTGGCCAACCTTCCCTACAACGTGGGGACCCCCCTCGTCCTCGAGGTGCTGCGTCATGTTCCCGCGGTACAGCGACAGGTGGTGATGGTCCAGCGTGAGGTCGCCGACCGGCTGGCGGCGGGACCGGGCAGCCGCGTCTACGGGCTGCCCAGCGTGGTCGCCTCGCTGTACGGGCGGGCGCGGACGCTGTTCACCGTGCCGCCCTCGGTGTTCGTGCCGGCGCCCGACGTCGAGTCGGCCGTGGTCGAGGTGACCAGGGACGAGCCGCCCGAGCAGGCCGCCGCAGCGGTGCACCTCGCCGGTGCCGCCTTCGCCCAGCGCCGCAAGATGCTGCGCAACTCGCTCGGTCACCTGGTCACCGAGTCGCAGCTCAGGGAAGCCGGCATCGACCCCGGCGCACGCCCCGAAACACTCGCCCCCGGCGACTTCGTCCGGCTGGCGGAGGCTCTCGCCGTGGAGGCGTCCTGATGCAGGCGGACGCCCTCGCCAAGGTGAACCTGGGCCTCCTGGTGGGGCGGCGGCGCCCGGACGGGTTCCACCCGCTGCGCAGCGTGTTCCAGTCGGTGTCGCTCGCCGACCGCCTCGAACTGGAGTCGGCCGTGGAGGATTCCGTCGAGAGCTGGGCAGGTGGTGAGGTGATCGACGGTGACCGCAACCTTGCATGGCGGGCGGTCGAGGCGGTGCGCGGCCACGCCGGGTCGCCGGAACGCTTCCGGTTGCGCCTGCGCAAGCACATCCCCGCTGCCGCCGGTCTCGGGGGAGGCAGCGCCGACGCCGCAGCCGCGCTGCGCCTGGCGGGCGGCCATCTCGCCGTGGGTCACGCACTGCTGGAGGAGATCGCCCCCACCCTGGGTAGCGATGTCCCCTTCTGCCTCTCCGGCGGCACCGCTCTGGTGCAAGGTCGTGGCGACGAGGTGGCGCCTCTCGACCCGATCCTCGGGTACGCCCTGGCGCTTGTCGTCCCGCCCGCCGAGTTGGCGACGCCGCAGGTGTTCGCCGCCTGGGACGATCTCGGCGAGCCGACCGGCCCCGTGATCCCAGCGTCGGCCGTCCCTCCGCAGCTACGCCATGTGGACCTGCGCAACGACCTCTACCCGGCGGCGGTGGCGGTCGCCCCCGCGGTGGACGACTGGCGCCAGGAGCTAGCCGGTGCCTGGGGTCGCCCGGTCACCATGTCGGGCAGCGGTCCGTCGCTCTACGCCTTCTTCGTCGACGAGGACGAAGCCGCCGCCGCCCTCGCCGCCGTCCCCCGCGGCGCCCGCCTCGCCGAGGCTGTCACCCCGCAGCCTGTGGGCTGGCGCGCCCTACCCGACCCGGACGAGTAGCGGCGACCGGGTCGAGCGCAGTCTTCATCTCCCCCCGGCTTTGCGGGGGGAGTGGGCCGCCCGGAGGCTTTGCGGAGGGCGGGTCGAGGGGGGTCTTCGTCTGACACCCTCGCGGTGCTTGGTCCGCTGCGTCACCTTCTCGAGCCTGGCGACAGCACCGGCGACCACTGTGGCGAAGACCCCCTCCGGCCGATCGGCCCACCACGAGACTGTGCACGCGATCAGGTCGTGTGTCTCCAGGCGTGCCGATCGTCCACCTCCCCCGCCGAAGCGGCGGGGGAGGACGAAAGCGCAAAGAAGGGGCGCCCCGGAGGGCGCCCCTTCTTGTGTCTGCTCGACGCAGGCTGTCAACGCATCGGCGTCAACCGCGGGTCTGGGCGTCGAGGTCGTCGGACAGGGCCGTGATGGCGTCGATCAGGTCAGCCTGGGTGGCCGGGTTGAGTCTGTCGGCGACGTGGTAGCCCTGGTTGGCGGCGGTCCGCATCTGGCGAGCCGTCTCGGCGCCGTCGGCGGCAGCGAGGAACTCGTCGACGCGCAGCAGCTCGGCGGCGCTGATGGCACCGGCCCGCTCCGCCTGGTCACGGTAGGAGCCGACCACGTTGACCGAGGGGGCCCACACGATCTCCGGCTGGGTCTGCACGTTGAGAGCGTCGAAGGCGACCTCGGCCGCAGCCGCGATCTCGTACTCCGACAGGTACTCGCTGGGCAGGAGGCGGAAGGCGTCGATGCCTCGCCCGATCTCCGAGCCGTAGATGTAGCCGTTGTAGTAGTACGTCGACCAGAAGCCGGATGCCTGCAGGGCCGTGGCGCTCATCGGGCCACGGTCGAAGAAGGCGATCTCGAACGGGTTGGTCGGGTCGGAGAAGTCCCACACCGACAAGCCACCCTGGTACCAGGCCTGGACGAAGATGTCACGGCCGGGGACCGGGACCAGCGACCCGTTGTGGGCGACGCAGTTCTCCTGGTTGGTCTGGGTCACCGGCAGCTTGTAGTAGCCGGCGAACTCCATCTTGAGGCCGGTGTCCGTCTCGACGATGTTGAACATGGCATCGGCGCCCCAGTTCATGTTGTCCTGCGGGCGACAACGGGCAGCGGTACCGCCGCCCCACTCGTCGGTGAAGATCACCTTGGAGCCATCATTGCTGAACGTGGCGGAGTGCCAGTAGGCGAAGTTCCAGTCCTCGACGGCGTCGATGCGGCGCGGCATCTCCGGGTTGGAGATGTCGAGCAGGATGCCGTGGCCCTGGCAGGCGCCCGCAGCCAGCCCGATCGCCGCGTAGGCGGTGATGTCGTGGCACTGGGACGTCTGCGAGCGGCTCTGGCCGCCCGGGGCCCGGGGGTCGCCCGCCGGGTAGGTGGGCTGGACGCCGGACCCGGGGAGCCCGTTGAGTGAGCCATTGGCGTGGTCATCCTGGCAGGAGTTGTCCCCGCAGGTGCTCATCACCCGGGCGTTCCGGTTGACCAGGACGTGTGCTCCCGGGTCGGCCAAGGGCACCTTGGAGACGCTGATGGAGAAGTTGTCGGTGTTCGGGTCGACCAGCGAGCTCGCTCCGGTGCAGCCGCCCGGGGCCTCGGCGGCGTTGCGGATGCCCGCCGTGCCCGAGATGTACACGTAGACGTGGTCGGGATCATCGACGTCGTCGACCAGCGAGTACGTGTGCGAGCCCTTGCAGGACTGGATGCCGGCGTACTGGACCGGGTTGGTCACGTCGCTGATGTCGAAGATGCGGACGCCGCGGAAGCGGTCCGCCTGTGCGCCGCTACCGACGCCCTGCGTGCCGCAGTCGACGCGTCCCCGGGTCTCCTCGACGGACATGAACAGCAGGTTGCCGTACACGGCGAGGTCGCCCTGGCCGCCCGGACAGACAACCGAGGTGACCAGCACCGGCACCGCCGGATCCGCGATCGAGTAGATGTTGAAGCCGTGGAAGTTGCCGACCGCGACGTAGTCGCCCCAGAAGGCGAGATCCGAGTTGGCGAAGCTGAGGTTCCCCGGCGACGTCGGGCTGAAGAACCCGTCCGGCCTGTCCTGGTGCCCCGTCAGCTCCATGTTGCTTGCCGCTTGCTCGGCGTTGAGCCACCCGGCCCCGAGCCCGATGCGCGGGTCGTCCTGGGCGAGTGCCATGGTCGGTGCCAGGCCTGCCATGAGCGCTACCGCGCCCAGCAGGATGAAGGCCCGACGTCCGGCGCGCCGCGAACGCGTGCGCACAGAGTCAATGATTCCCATAGGGAGTTTCCCCTTTCCCCTTTTTCTGCCCGCCACCGGGGTGGCGGGCGCCTCCTGAAACGTCGCAGGCGGTTCGGGCCGTTGCCGGAGTACCTCTCGCCAGCGAGTCGGGCAACTGTAGGCGACTGCGGTGGCAACCGCCACAAGTGGGAGCGCCGCACCGCCCCTACAATCGCGGTGTCCACCCTTGGGGGGTGGTGTAACTGGCAGCACAACGGGTTTTGGTCCCGTTAGTACGGGTTCGAGTCCTGTCCCCCCAGCGAACCCGAGACACCGAGGAGTCACATTGGGCGCCAAGGCGATCGTCCTGGCCGCAGGCCAGGGCACCCGGATGCGGTCCACACGGGCCAAGGTGCTGCACGACATCCTGGGGCGCCCGCTGGTGGGGTGGGCGCTCGGTGCCCTGTCCGGCTGCGGGGGTGGTGGAGAGGTCGTGGTCGTCATCGGCCACCAGGCGGACCAGGTTGCCGCCGCTCTTCCCGAAGGTGTGCGCACCGCGCTACAGGCGGAGCAGCTCGGCACCGGGCACGCCGCCCGCGTCGGCCTCACCGCCCTCGAACCCGAACCCGGCGACACCGTCGTCGTCGTCCCCGGCGACAGCCCCCTGCTGCGCCCGGAGACGATCGACACCCTGGTGGCGACCCACGAGGCCTCAGGGGCGGCCGCCACCCTGCTCACCGTGGTCGCCGACAACCCCACCGGTTACGGACGCATCCTCCGCGACGGCGACGCCGTGGTGGGCATCGTCGAGGAGGGCGACGCCGACGACACCCAGCGGGCCATCCGCGAGGTGGGCACGTCGGTCTACGCATTCACTGCCGGACTCCTCGGCCCCGCCCTCGACGCGCTGGGAACCGGCAACGCGCAGGGCGAGTACTACCTCACCGACGTGGCCGGCTGGCTCGCCGGGGAGGGCAACCTTGTCGGCGCCGTCCAGGCCGCCGCCGTCGAAGGCCTCGGTGTCAACTCACAGGCGCAACTCGCCGAGGCCGCCGCCCACCTACGCCGCCGCATCAACCTGCACTGGATGGATCAGGGGGTGTGGATGGCAGACCCGGACCGGGTCTCCATCGGTCCCGACGTCACCCTCGGACCCGACGTGCGCCTCCATCCCGAGGTCCACCTGGAGGGGGCCGTGACCGTGGCCGAGGGCGCCGAGATCGGGCCGTCGGTGTACGCCGCCGACACCACCATCGGTGCCGGCGCCCGCGTGTGGTACTCGGTGGTGCGCCATGCCGATATCGGCGCCGCCGCCGAGGTGGGCCCCTATGTCAGCCTCCGCCCCGGGGCGGTGTTGCTGGAGCGGTCCAAGGCGGGGACGTTCGTCGAGATCAAGGGATCGGTGGTCGGGCCCGGGTCCAAGGTGCCGCACCTGTCGTACGTCGGGGACGCCGACATCGGGGCCGGGAGCAACATCGGGGCAGGTACCATCTTCGCCAACTACGACGGCTACGCGAAGCACCGCACCGTCATCGGCGACGGAGTGAAGGTGGGGGCGAACACCACCTTGGTGGCCCCGGTGAGTCTCGGCGACGAGGCATGGACCGGGGCCGGTACCGTGGTGACGGGCGACGTGAACGACGGTGCCCTGGCGGTGGGCCGGGCCAGCACCAAGGAGATACCCGGCTACGCTGCGCGACGCAGAGCCCGGGCGGAGAGGGACGAGACATGACGGAGATCTCGAGTCGCAAGCGGCTCATGATGTTCTCGGGATCCGCCAACGAGGCGTTGGGTCGCGAGGTCGCCAACATCCTCGGTACCGACCTCGGCGGCGTCGAGCGGGGCGTGTTCGCCAACGGCGAGATATACGTCCGCTACACCGAGAGCGTGCGCGGCGCCGACTGCTTCGTGGTGCAGAGCCATTGCGCCCCGATCAACTTCCACATCATGGAGCAGCTCATCATGATCGACGCCCTGATGCGCGCCTCGGCGAAGCGCATCACCGCCGTCGTCCCCTTCTACGGCTACGCCCGCCAGGACAAGAAGGGCCGGGCCCGGGAGCCGATCAGTGCCCGCCTCCTCGGCGATCTCTTCCTCGCCGCCGGCGCCGACCGAATCGTGTCGGTCGACCTGCACACCCAGCAGATCCAGGGATATATCGACAAGCCCTTCGACCACCTCACCGCCCTACCGGTCTTCGTCGAGCACCTCACCCGCGAGTCGAACGAGCCGCTCACCGTGGTGTCGCCCGACACCGGGCGGGTCAAGCTGGCGGCGCGCTACGCCCGCCACCTCGGCGACGCCAGCCCGGCGTTCGTGCACAAGAAGCGGGCGACCGACGCCCGCAACCGGGTGTCGGCGCTGGAGATCGTCGGCGACGTCGCCGGGAAACACTGCGTCATCGTCGACGACATGATCGACACCGCCGGCACCGCGGTGGCGGCCGCCGAGTTGCTCGCCGACCGGGGCGCTCTCAGCACCCGCCTGGTGGCCACCCACGGGGTGCTCTCCGAGCCGGCCGTCGACCGGCTCAAGAACGCCCCCATCACCGAGGTGGTGATCTCCAACACGTTGCCGGTTCCCGACTCGGCGGTAGACCTGGACAAGCTCACGGTGCTCTCGATCGGCAAGCTGCTCGCCGGCGCCGTCAACGCCATCTTCACCGACGCCTCGGTGAGCGAGATTTTCGCCGGCGAGAACATCATGTGAGCCGGCCGCCGCGGCGGCCGACGTGAAGGTACGAGGAGGCCTATGGACACCACCGTGACCGTCGTCACCACCGGGCGCGGCTCGGGCGTGTTCGACCTGACCGCGGAGGTGCGCGCCTACCTGCGGGGCCGCGGCGACGGCCTGCTCAACGTGTTCGTGCCGCACGCCACCGCCGGGCTGGCGCTCATCGAGGTGGGGGCGGGGAGCGACCACGACCTGCTCGACCGGCTCGAGGACCTCATCCCCCACGACGACTCCCTCTACCAGCACCGTCACGGCACCCTGGGTCACGGCGCCGACCACGTGGTGCCTGCGCTCCTTTCACCGTCGGTGACCATCCCCGTGATCGACGGGGCGCCCACCCTGGGGGTGTGGCAGTCGCTGGTCCTCGTCGACACCAACGCCGACAACCCGGTGCGGCGGGTGAGGTTCAGTTTTCTGCAGGGTTGAGGTTTGTGCCGGCGCGCGTGAGGTGGATTGGGAGCGGGGGTACTTGGTACTTGGTATCCGCCAACGGTTTTGCTCTTGTGAACGGGCCGAGCGCATAATGTGGCGACCTCGGCGGGCGGCGAGCGGTTCATCGCGCCGCTCATGCCGGCCCTTCGCACCCCAGATCTCTGCACCACATCGAGGAGTTCTAGCAATGGACCAGGTGACGCTCACCGCTCGCCCCCGTACCGAGTCGGGGACGCGCCCGTCGCGCCGATCCCGGCGTGACGGCGACGTGCCCGCCATCGTGTACGGCCGCGGCCTGGACCCGCTCAGCGTCCTGGTACGACGTAAGGAACTCCACGCCGCTCTGCGCACCGAGGCCGGGCTCAATGCCATCTTGTCGATCGAGATCGAGGACGGGGACAATCTCCTCGCGGTGGCCCGCGAGGTGCAGCGCCACCCGGTCCGCGGTGAGATCACTCATCTCGACCTGATCAAGGTCTCGCTCGACGTGGCCATCACCGCCGAGGTCGGCCTCGAACTGCTGGGCACGCCGACACAGGTTTCCGAGGACGGCGCCATCGTCGAGCAGATCCAGGCCACCGTGATCCTCACGGCCCTGCCCACCGCCATCCCGTCCAGCATCCCGCTGGACATCTCCGGTCTCCATCTCGGCGAGACGCTCAAGGTCGCCGACCTCCCCGAGATGGACGGCGTCACCTACACGGACGACCCGGAGGCGCCGCTGGTCACGCTCACCCTGCCCCGCGCCGAGGTGGCTGCCGCTGCCGAGGACGAAGAGGGCGACGAGGGGACCGCCGACGCCGACGGCGCCGCCGCCGAGGGCGACGAGAGCTGACCCCCGGTCCCTGCCTCGTCGTCGGGCTGCGCAACCCGGGTACTCGCTACGACACAACGCGCCACAACGTCGGGTCGGAGGTGATCGAGGTGCTCGCCGGACGCCACGCCGCCACCTTCAAGAAGGCACCCCGGTTCATGCGTGCCGACATCGGTGACGCCCGCATCGGCGGGAACAAGGCGCTGCTGGCGACGCCGCGTACCTTCATGAACGAATCGGGCCAGGCGGTGGCGCCGCTGGTCACCTACTTCGACATCGACCTCGACCGGCTACTGGTCATCCACGACGACATCGACCTTCCCTTCGCCAAGCTCCGCGTCCAGGCGGATCGCAGCTCGGGGGGGAACAACGGTGTCAGCTCGGTGATCCGCTCCCTGGGCACCCAAGACTTCTGGCGCTTGAGGATCGGCGTGGGGCGCCCCCCGGGTCGCCAGGATCCCGCCGACTTCGTGTTGCACCCGTTCTCCAAGCAGGAGCGCCCCGACGTCGACATCGCCGTCCAGCACGCCGCAGATCTGGTGGAGCTCTTCGTAGAAGAGGGCGGCGAAGCCGCCCGCCAGCGGGCGGGAGAGGTTTAGACGACGAGTACCTGCACTTGGTATCTGACCGGCGAATACCGAGTTACGGCGAATACCAAGTACCAAGTACCAAGTACCAAGTACCCGTGCGGCCAACCCAGTCGGCACAGCCCACGGGGCCGTTACTCTGACCCCTTGTGACCGCACCTCTCCAAGCTCTGACGCGCCGCTGGCCGGCGGCCCGGTCGCTGGTGGCGCCGGGCAGGATCGCCGTTCCCCCGGCGCTGCGCGCACTGGTGCTGGCCGGCACCGCCTCACGATCCCAGGCGCCGATCCTGGCGCTGGTGCCGGGGGAGCGCGACGCCGAGGAGCTGGCCGACGACCTCGCCCTCTTCACCGGCGGCGCCTTCCTCCTTCCGGCGTGGGGGACGCTGCCCTTCGAGCACGTATCGCCCAACACCGCCACCATGGCGCAACGCGCCCGCGCCCGTCACCAGCTCCAGACCGGCGACCCGGGAACCGTGGTGGTGGCCTCGGTCCGGGCCGCCATCCAGCGGGTGAGCCCCAATCGCACCGCCCCCGCCGCCCTGGCCGTCGGGGAGGTGTACGACTTCGACGCACTCGTCGCCGAACTGGTCACCATGGGCTACAGCCGTACCGACCGTGTCGAGGGCCGGGGCCAGATGGCGGTGCGAGGCGGGATCATCGACGTGTTCCCCTCCCACACCCACGACCCGGTGCGCATCGAGTTCTGGGGCGACGAGGTCATCGAGATGCGCCTCTTCTCCCCGAAGTCGCAGCGTTCCAGTGACCCGGTCGAGCAGGTCGAGGTCTACCCGGCCCGGGAGCTGGTACCCGACGACGCCGTGCGTGCCGGGGCCGGCCGGCTCGCCGCCACCCAATCCTGGGCGCTGGCAACCTGGGACCGCATCGCCGCCGGCGTCACCTTCCCCGGCATCGAGTCCTGGATGCCCTGGTTGGCCCCGGAGCGCTGCATCCTCGACGAGGCCGCCCGTGCCACCGTGGTGGTCTTCGACGAGGCGCAGGCGTTGGCCCGGGCCGGCGCCCTCGTCGACGAGGAGGAGGAACTCGCCGGCGTTCTCTCACCCACCTGGGGGCAGGGCGCCCCCGGTGCCGCCGAGCACCCCCGCTTCTTTCTCGACCTGGGGGAGCGTCTCGACGCCCGTCTCCACGTGGAGTGCCCGCCGACGCCGATGAGCCCCGACGACACCACCTTCACCACCCGCGGCCTGGAGGCGGTGCCCGGCGACGCCGAGTCGGTGGCCAACGCGGTGAACCGCTGGTCCGGCGCCGGGGTGGCCATCGTGATCGCCATGGACGGCGAGGCGGCGGCGAGCCGCGTCTCCCGGCTGCTCGGCGAGGCAGGCACCCACATCCCCATGGCCGAACGGGTGGCTGAACCTCCCAAGCCCGCCGTCCTCCCGGTGGGAATCCACCGCGGCTTCGTCGCCGACTGGCTCGGCGTGGGGGTCGTCGGCGAGCAGGAGGTGGCCGGCCGCCGCCGCGCCCACCGCCGCGCCGGGCCCCGCCGCGCCGCCGACGCCGGCGACGCCTACCGGGACCTCCGCCCCGGTGACTTCGTCGTCCACCACCACCACGGCATCGGCCGCTTCGAGGGGCTGGTGCACCGCGAGATCGCCGGCGTGGAGCGGGACTACCTCCTCATCGCCTACCACGGCCAGGACCGCCTCTACGTCCCCACCGACCAACTCGCCGCGGTCACCCGCTACACCGGTGGGGAGACTCCCCGCCTCTCCCGGATGGGAGGCGCCGACTGGGAGAACACCCGCGCCAAGGTCCGCAAGGCCGTCGCCGTCGTCGCCGAGGAGGTGGTGGCGCTGCACCGCAAGCGGGCCGCCGCCAGGGGTCACGCCTTCCCCGCCGACACCCCGTGGCAGCGCGAGTTCGAGGCGGCGTTCCCCTTCGAGGAGACCCCCGACCAGCTCGCCGCCATCACCGACGTCAAGGCCGACATGGAAGCTGACGCCCCCATGGACCGCCTCATCTTCGGCGACGTCGGCTTCGGCAAGACCGAGGTCGCCCTCCGTGCCGCCTTCAAGGCGATCCAGGACGGCAAGCAGGTGGCGGTGCTCGTCCCCACCACGCTGCTCGCTCAGCAGCACCACGCCAACTTCGAGGAGCGTCTCGGCTCGTACCCGGTGAAGGTGGAGGTGCTGAGCCGCTTCCTCACCGGCGCCCAGCAGCGTGACGTGATCCGGCGGGTCCGGACCGGCGACGTCGACCTGGTGGTGGGCACCCACCGCCTCCTGTCCGACGACGTCGATTTCCGCGACCTGGGCCTGCTCGTCGTCGACGAAGAGCAGCGCTTCGGCGTCTCCGCCAAGGACCGGCTCAAGCAGCTCCGCGCCTCCGTCGACGTGCTCACCCTCACCGCCACCCCCATCCCCCGGACCTTGGAGATGGCCCTCACCGGCATCCGCGACGTGAGCAACATCCGTACCGCCCCCCAGGACCGCCAGCCCATCCTCACCTACGTCGGCCCCCACGACGACCAGGCGGTCTCGGCGGCGATCCGCCGCGAGCTGCTGCGGGAGGGCCAGATCTACTACGTCCACAACCGGGTGCGCTCCATCGACCGGGCTGTGGCCCACCTGCGGGAACTGGTTCCCGACGCCCGCTACGCCGTCGCCCACGGTCAGATGAGCGAGGGCCAACTCGAGCAGATCATGTACGAGTTCTGGAACCGGGAGCACGACGTGCTGGTGGCCACCACCATCATCGAGTCGGGCCTCGACCTGCCGCTGGTGAACACGCTCATCGTGGAGCGGGCCGACCGCCTCGGGCTGGGCCAGCTCTACCAGTTGCGGGGCCGGGTGGGCCGCTCCCACCACCGGGCCTACGCCTACCTGTTCCACCCCGAGGAGCAGACCCTGGGCGAGGACGCCTACCGGCGGCTGGAGGCGATCGGGGAGCTCACCGAGCTCGGCTCCGGGTTCGACCTGGCCCTGCGCGACCTGGAGATCCGCGGTGCGGGCAGCATCTTGTCGGAGACCCAGGCCGGGCACATCTCCGCCGTCGGTTTCGAGATGTACGTCGAGATGATGGCCGACGCCGTCGGCGACCTCACCGGGCGGCCCGCCGCCGAGGAGCCACCCGAGGTGCGCATCGACCTCCCCGTCGACGCCCACCTCCCCGACGGCTACGTGCCCGGGGACGACCAGAGGCTCGAGGCCTACCGGAGGCTGGCGGCGGCGGTGACCAGGGAGGAGGTGGAGGACGTCGCCACCGAGTGGAAGGACCGCTTCGGCGACCTGCCAACCCCTGCCGAGGCGCTGGTCGACGTCGCCCGGCTCCGCGTCGAGGCGATCCGCATCGGGCTCGAGGAGATCGTCAAGCTGCGCCACGAGGTGCGCATGGGCCCGGTGTCGCTGAAGGGTTCCGAGGAGGTGCGCCTCTCCCGGCTGGCGCCGTCGGCGGTGGTCCGCGGCCCGGTGGTGTTCCTGCCGGCGCCCCGCAACGAGCCGGTTGCCGCCCTGCTGGCGTTCCTCCGTAAGATGTGGCCCGCACCCGAGGAGAGCTCGTGACCACCCGCAGCCGCAACACAATCCTGTCCCTCGCCGTCCTCGTCGTGGTGACCGGCGCCTGTGCCTCCGACCAGTCGTACGCAACCGTCGACGGGCGCGAGATCTCCCGGGATGCGGCGCTGGCGTACTCCGACGTCGACACCGAGGCGACCGTCGCCGGCGGCGACCAGGTTCGGGCCGGGCTCACCGAGATGATCTACGACCTCGCTGCCGTCTCCGCCGCCCAATCCGACTTCGGTGTCGCCATCACCGCCGAGGACATCGACGAGCGTATCGCCAACCTCCCGGGACACTGGGTCCCCGTCGTCGGCAGCCTCGGGCCCGAGACCGGCTTGCCCGACGCCGTGCTCCGTTCCACCGCGCTGCGCACCCTGCTCGCCGACACCGTCGGTGTCGAGCTGATCCTGCAGGCCCACGGGAGCTGGGAGGCGCTGCTGGAGAACGCTCCCGAACTGGCGGCACGGGTCTGCATCCGACACCTGGTGGTCCCCACCGTCGAAGAGGCCGAGGAAGCCCTGGACCGCATCGAGGCCGGCGAGGACTTCGTAGCCGTCGCCACCGAGGTTTCCCTCGACTCGCTCAACCCCGGCGAGATCATCGACGCCGCCAACTGCCCCTCACACCTGGTGGGGGCTCCTCCCGACCTGATCGCGCTGGCGACGACGCTCCCCGTCGGCGATTCGGGCGGCCCGGTGCAGAGCGACGCCGGCTACCACGTCATCAAGGTGGAGCAACGGGTGGTCCCCACCGCAGCCGAGCTGGAGGCGAACCCGCTCGACTACCTGCAGCTCGACAGCGCGGTGACGATGTTCTCCGAGTGGTTCACCACCGTCGCCGGCGAAGCCGACGTCGACGTGGAATCCGAGGTAGGTCGCTGGTCCCCCGACCAGCGGCTCGTCGTCCCGCCCAGTGGGTGACGCCGCCCCGCCCGTCACCGTCGTCGGGTTGGGACCCGCCGGCCTGGATCGGGTGAGCCCGCCGGTGATGTCCGCGCTGCTCGACCCCGGCGTGACCGTCGTCGTCCGGACCTTGCACCACCCCGCCTGTGCCGAACTGGCCGAGGTGCGCGCCGTGGTGTCGTGCGACGACCTGTACGACAGCGCCCTCGGGTTCGACGAGGTCTACCGATCGATCGCCTCCCGGGTGCTGGCTGCCGCCCCGGTGGTGTACGCCGTGCCCGGCAGCGCCGTGGTGGGGGAGCGATCGGTGGGCATGATCCGCCAGGCCGCCTCCGCCGCCGGCACCGCGGTCACGATCCATCCCGGTGAGTCGTTCCTCGACCTGGTTTGGGAACGCACCGGCTGCGATCCCATCGCCGACGGTGTCCAGGTCGTCGACGGGCGCGCCCTGCCTGACCCGCTACAGCTCCACCTCCCTACCGTGGTCACCCAGGTGGATCGGCCCGAGGTGCTCGGCGACGTGGTGGTGGCACTGGGCCACACCCTTCCCCACGACGTCACCGTCACCGTGCTCGACGCCCTCGGCTCACCCGACGAGACGGTGGTGCAACTCCCACTCCACGAGGTGATGCGGTTCCCGGCCGGTGCCCGCACCTCGCTGTATGTGGACCCGCCGCCCAACGGCTGGTTCGGTCTGGTGGCCACCAACCGGCGGCTCCGCTCCGAGTGCCCCTGGGATCGCGCCCAGACGCACCACAGCCTGGTGCGCCACCTCATCGAGGAGACCTACGAGACCGTCGACGTCATCGAGACCCTTCCCCCCGGCGCCCCCGGCGACGTCGGCGACGGCGCCTACGGCGAGTACGCCGCCCTGGAGGAGGAACTCGGCGATCTGCTGCTCCAGGTGGTGTTCCACGCCACCCTGGCCGAGGAGACCGGGGCATTCGGTGTCGAGGAGGTGGCGGAATCGATCCGGCGCAAGCTGGTCCACCGCCATCCCCACGTATTCGGGGATGTCGCCGCCGACGACGCCGAGACCGTGGTCTCCAACTGGGAGCGCATCAAGTCCGACGAGAAGGACCGCAGTTCGCTGATGGACGACGTCCCCCATGCCCTGCCGGCCCTGGCCCGGGCCGACAAGCTGCAGCGCCGCGCCGCCTCGGCGGGCTTCGACTGGGACAGCGCAGCGCCGGTGCTGGCGAAGCTGGTGGAAGAGGTCGAGGAGCTGAGCCGGGCCCTGGACGACCCGCAGGGCCGCAGCGACGAGTTGGGCGACGTGATCTTCTCGGCGGTGAACCTGGCCCGCCACCTCGACGTCGATCCCGAAGCCGCCCTGCGCGGCGCCAATGCCCGCTTCGCCCACCGCTTCCGCCTCGTCGAGTCCCACGCAGACCGCCCCCTCCACGAGATGACCCTCGCCGAACTCGACACCCTCTGGGAAAGGGCCAAGCAGCAAGGCTGACGAGACCGACCGTCGGGTTTCATCCTCCCCCGCCGCTTCGTAGGGCTGTCTTCATCCTCCCCCGCCGCTTCGGTGGGGGAGGTGGGCGATCGGCCGGCCCGGCGCAGTGGGACCTGATCGCGTGCACTGTCTCGTGTCGGGCCGATCGGCCGGAGGGGGTCTTCGTCTCAGGTCCGTGCTGAGCTTGCCGCGAGGCTGAAGGTCCCGGGTTGAAGCAGGGGGATGAGGGTCGCTAGGTTCAGGCTCGGCCCCTAACCCCCCACATACAGGAGGTCGATCGTGACGTCCGCCAAGCGCGCGAGGCGACGGATTCCGATTGCCGTGGCGGCAGCTTCCCTGCTGCTCGCCCTTGTCACTGCTCCGGCATCCAGCACCGACGAGCAGATCCCCCAACGCCAGGACCTGCCTCTCCCCGAGGAGCACCTGGTACGTGTCCTGGTGCCCGGCAGCGACGTGGTCCACGAGCTGCAGGATGCCGGGTTCGACCTGGCCGGCAACGCACAACGTGTCCCCGACGGCATCGAGGTCGACGCGCTGCTCACCGACGAGCAGCTCGCCGCCCTTGACGACTTCGGGGTGGTGCTCGCCGGCGAGGAAGCGGTGCCCGAGGAGACAGTCACTCCCCGCGACACCCTCGCCGAGGAAGAGACCGACACCGTCGTGGTCGGCCGAGCCGACTGGTTCACCACCAAGGGCCAGGGCTTCCTCTCCGTCGAGGCCAAGTCCTCGGAGCGGCAGGCTGCCTCCCTGGTGCTCTCCTGGCCCGGCGGGCAGGCCAACATGTCCACCTACGTCGACTCCGGCCAGTACATGTACCACCGGGTCCAGGTGCCCGTCGACCAGGCCCGGCCCGACACCATCACCGTCACCAGCTCGCTGGGCGACGTGGCCACCGCCACCGTCACCGACTGGCTCTTCGACACCGAGGCCGACATCGACCGTCCCGGCTACCAGTACGGGTTCATCGACGGCTACATGAACCCCACCGAGCTGTACGACCGCATCGACGAGCTCGCCGAGCTGTACCCGGACGTCACCGAGATCGTCGACATGCCCTACGAGTCGAACGGCTACCGCCGCAAGGCGCAGGCGATCCTGGAGCCGCCGCCACCGCCGGCCCTGCCCAACCTGGTGACGGTCGACGCACCGTCGCCGGCGGCGGGGAGCTACCTGGCCAACGGCGCCTCCTTCGGCCCGCAGCCCACCGTGGCCGGCGTCTCCGGGGCCATCGTCCTGGTCAACTCCAGCACCGGCAACCCGACCGAGGGCTGCGGCCCGCTGGTCGGCTTCCCCGCAGGTGCCATCGCCCTCGTCGATCGGGGAACGTGCAACTACGTGGTGAAGGTGGCCACCGCCCAGGCGGCCGGCGCCATCGCCGTGATCGTGGCCAACAACACCGGCGGCAACCCGCCCAACATGACCGGCACCGACCCCACCCTCGCCATCCCCGCGGTCCACGTCTCGCAGGCCAACGGCGCCACGCTCAAGGCGGGCCTTCCCGCCACCGGCACCGTGTCCCGCCCGCAGGCGCCACCGCCGCAGAACCCGAGCCGTGTCGTGCTCGACTCCGTGGTCTACGGGCACGAGGGCGGCAACGACATCTCGGTGTCCGCCGTCGACCCGGGTGCACCCGACCAGCCGCTCACGGTGAGCGTGACCGGGAGCTCCATCACGGTGCGCCTGGCCACCGACGCCGCCGGGGCGCTCACCAGCACCGCCGCCCAGGTGGTGGCCGCCCTCAACGCCCAGGCCGGGTCGCTGGTGCAGGCCTACACCTACCGGAACAACGCCGGCAGCGGCGTCGTCCAGCCGCAGGCGCCCACCCTGCTCAGCGACTTCCTCACCGCACCGTCCGAGGTGTCGCGGGAGCCGTTCGAGATCCGGGCGCTGCGCATCGGGCTGCGCCGTGACGGGTCGGTCCCCGGCGTGCTCATCATCGCCCAGGACCACGCCCGGGAGTGGGTCACCCCGCTGGTGGCGCTGGAAGCCGCCGAGCGGCTCCTCGCCAACTACCAGACGGACCGCGCCACCCGCGACATCCTGCGCAACGTCGACATCTTCATCGTGGTCTCCAACAACCCGGACGGGTCGCACTACAGCATGTTCGACCGGTCGGCGCAGCGGCGCACCATGACCAACCACTGTCCGCTCACCGGCCAGGCGGACCCGCTGGCCCGGGGCAACTGGGGTGTCGACCTCAATCGGAACTACTCGGTCGGCTCGATCTTCGACGGGTACGACGGGGCGTCGCTGTCGTGCACCAGCGACACCTACGCCGGTCCCGGCGAGCTGACGGAGCCGGAGGCGAAGAACATCGTGTGGATGGCGGAGACCTTCGACCACCTGAAGTTCTTCATGACGGTCCACTCCAACGGCGGCCAGCTCTTCTGGCAACCCGGCTCGTACATCGCCCAGGGGCGGATCACGACGCCGCGGCCGCCGCTGCGCGACGAGCAGTACTACTGGTTCATGGCCGAGGACATCCTGTCCAACGTCAAGGCCCTGCGCGAGTCTGTGGTGCAGCCCCGCAACGTGGGCGGCTCGGCCGACGTGCTCTACTCGTCGGCGGGCAACGTCCGTGAGGAGCTGTACAACAACTACGGCATCTACGCCTTCGGCTGGGAGATCGGCGGCGACCAGTGGAACCCGGCCACCAGGTCGTTCACGTCCGGTGGCGGCTTCATGCCCCAGTGGCCCGAGGCGGATCTCCAGTACCAGGAGTACGCCAGCGGCGTGATCAAGATGTTCGAGATCGCCAAGAAGTGGGGAGACGACCGCCAGCCGGCGACGACGCACCTGCTGCAGGAGCGCCAGCCGGACCGGTCGGTGCATGTCCGGTTCGTGCAGGACGAGCCGGCCCTGATCTACTTCACCACCGACGGCAGCCAACCCACCTTGTCGTCGCGGGTGTACCAGGCGTCGAACATCCGTGAGCCCGGGGAGACCATCGTCATCGACGAGTCCACCACCTTCCGCTGGTTCTCGGTCGATGTGAAGGGTCACGTCGAGCCGGTGCGCACCCGGACGGTGAACGTCCGCTGAGGCGTGACAGGGGCCGCTCCTCCCGGTTCCGCGGGAGGAGCGGCCCCGTCTCCGCCGGACGCTTTCCGTCGGGGACGGCTCCCCACCGGGCTCCGGAGCCCCGTCAGTGGGAGATGAGCAGGTTCTTGGCGAGGGCGATCAAGGCTGCGACGACAACGATGCAGGCCGCATAGACGAGGGAACGGCCCCGCGAGGCGCCGGCGTTGCGGCCGACGCCGTACCCGGCAAGGCCGACGAACCCGGCCAACACGATCCGGGCGATGTCGAGGCCGGTGGTGGTGGGGATCAGTAGCACCGGGACGGAGGCGAGCACCGCCACCGCCGTCGCCGCGGTCACCTGCGCTCCCGCCGCCTCGGCGTCGTGCCGGCGGATCGCGCCGGAGGTCACCAGCCGGGCCGAGACGCGGAAGGCGAACCAGTGCGCCAGAGCCAGGCCGACGGACGTGCCCCAGACGATCTTGAGGACGTCGCTCTGATCGCCGGCGAGGCTCTTGGGGACGGCGAACAGGGCCGCCTGGAGGCAGATCGCCACGTAGAGCGCCATCGTGTAGGCCTCCTTGCGCAGCTCGACCCGCTCGGGGGCGTCTTCGTCGAGGGCCTCCGGTGACGACTTCATGCCGGCATTCTCGCACCGGAGATCCGCACACCAGATACCGAGCACCGGCTCGACGCACTCCCTCTCGCTGAACCATCCCCGTGATAGCCTCCACGGATGACCAAGATCACCAACGTGCACGGCCGTGAGGTCCTGGACTCGCGGGGAAATCCCACGGTCGAGGTCGAGGTGGTTCTCGCCGGCGGCGGGTTCGGCAGGGCGGCGGTGCCGTCGGGTGCCTCCACCGGCGCCCACGAGGCCAACGAGATGCGCGACGGGGGCTCCCGCTACGGCGGCAAGGGTGTCCTCACCGCCGTCGGCAACGTCAACGACGTCATCGGCCCGGCCCTGGCCGGGCGCGACGCTACCGCCCAGGAGACCATCGACCAGGTGATGCTCGACCTGGACGGGACCCCCAACAAGGCCAACCTGGGCGCCAACGCCATCCTCGGCGTGTCCCTGGCGGTGGCGCGGGCCGCCGCGGCGGGGGTGGGGCTGCCGCTGTACCGCTACCTGGGCGGCACCTCGGCGCGGGTGCTGCCGGTTCCCTGCCTCAACGTGCTCAACGGCGGCGCCCACGCCGCCAACTCCGTCGACATCCAGGAGTTCATGCTGGTGCCCGGCGGCGCCCCCAGCTTCCGGGAAGGTCTGCGTGCCGGTGTCGAGGTCTACCACGCACTGCGCAAGGTGCTCGCCGGGCGAGGCCTCAACACCAACGTGGGCGATGAGGGCGGTTTCGCCCCAGACTTGCCCACCGACCGCACCGCCCTGGAGCTGCTCTCCGAGGCGGTGGAGGCTGCCGGTTACACGGTGGGCGAGGACATCGCCTTCGCCGTCGACGTGGCGGCCACCGAGCTGTACCGGGCCGGCGCCTACGAGCTGGACGGTACCCGCCACTCCGTCGAGGCCATGGTCGACTACCTCGCCGGCCTCGTCGCCGACTTCCCCGTGGTGTCCATCGAGGACGGGCTGGGGGAGGACGACTGGGAGGGCTGGGCGCTGCTCACCGGGCGTCTCGGAGCCACCACCCAACTCGTCGGAGACGATCTGTTCGTCACCAGCGAGGAGCTGTTGCGCCGGGGCATATCCACCGGCACCGCCAACGCCGTCCTCGTCAAGGTGAACCAGATCGGGACCCTGTCGGAGACGCTGCACACCATGGAGCTGGCCGAGTCCAACGGCTATGGGCGCATGGTGTCGCACCGCTCCGGTGAGACCGAGGACTCCTTCATCAGCCACCTCGCCGTCGCCGTCAACGCCGGGCAGATCAAGTCGGGCGCCCCGGCCCGCGGCGAGCGCACCGCCAAGTACAACGCCCTGCTCCGCATCGAGGAGTCGCTGGGAGACGATGCCCGCTACGCCGGGTGGGACCCGTTCCGGAGGAGCCGGTGACCCAGACGCTGGAGCGCCCGGCACCGCCCGAGGAACCGGCGGCACGGAGGTCTTTCGGCTGGTCGATGGTGGTCGCCTCCGTGCTGGTGGTGCTTGTTCTCGGCGGGGTCTTTCCCTTCCGCCAGATGATCGCCCAACACCGTCAGGTGGACGCCACCCAGGCCAAGCTGGACGCCCTCGTCCTCGAGTCCGAACGGCTCGAGGAGCAGGTCTACCTGCTCAACACCCACACCGAGGTGGAACGGATGGCCCGTGAGGACCTGGGCCTGGTCCGCCCCGGTGAGACCGGCTACCTGATCGACCAGGTCGAGGCCCCGGCCGATCCGGATCCGGTGGAGGAGCTGCCCCACGACGAGCGGTCCACCCTGGAGCGCATCTGGGACTTCCTCACCGGTAAGGATCTCGTCCCAGATTGAACATGGCGACCAAGGCCACCGGCATCGGGGACGTCGATGCCGTCGCCGTGCAGATCGGCCGGCCCCCCCGATCCCAGGTCGACGTGGTGGCCCGCTGCCACCTGAGCCAGCCGGTGGTCATCGCGGTACCTCCCCATCTCGACGACGGCACCCCCTTCCCCACCCGCTACTGGCTGACCTGCCCGCTGGCGGTACGCCGCATCGGAAGGGCCGAGGCTGCCGGGGGGGTGCAGGCCGCCGCCGATCGCATCGACACCGACCCCGTTAGCGCCGCCCGCCACCTCGCCGCCATGAACCGCTACGCCGCCGAGCGCGACGCCCTCATCGACGAAAGTCATCTCGGGCCGCGTCCCAGCGGGGGAGTCGGCGGGTCCGGGGGCGGCGTCAAGTGCCTCCATGCCCACTACGCCGACCACGCCGCCGGCAACGACAACCCGGTGGGTGAGGACACCGCCGCGGTAGTGGAGCCGCTCGACTGCACCGTCACCTGTGTCGCCCTTGTGGGGGGCATCCCGCAGCGCAACCCCGACTGGGTGGAGCCGCGGCGATGAAGGCTGCCCGTCTCGCTGCGGTCGACATCGGCACCAACACGGTACGGCTGCTGGTCGCCGAGGTTTCCGGACCACCGCATGCCCGGCAGCTCGCCGAGGTGCGACGCACCAGCACCATCGTGCGCCTCGGCCAGGGGGTCGACACCGCCCGCCGCCTCGCCGAGCCGGCCATGGCGAGGGCCCTGGCCTCCCTGGCGGCCTACCGGGAGGCTATCGCCGCGGCCGGGTGTGAGGCGGTCCGGGCCGTGGCGACATCGGCAGTGCGCGACGCCGCCAACCGCGACGACTTCCTCGACCGCGCCGCCGCCGCGCTCGGAGCGCGACCGGAGACGATCAGCGGCGGGGAGGAGGCGGCACTCGGGTTCGCCGGCGCCACGCTGCTCGCCCGCGGCCTGCCCCCGTACCTCGTTATCGATCCCGGCGGGGGCAGCACCGAGTTCGTCATGGGGGAGGGCTCGCCGTCCTACGCCGAGAGCGTCGACATCGGCTCGGTGCGGCTCACCGAGCGCCTGGTGCCCCGGCACCCGGCGGCCGAGGGCGATCTGGCGGCGGCCCGCCGCCACGTCGACGAGCTGCTGGCGGCCCAGGTCGCCCTGCCGTCCCGGCCCGGATCCGTGCTCGGCGTGGGCGGGACGTTCACCACGCTGGGTGCGATCCACCTCGGTCTCGATGCCCATGGCGCCGTCGACGGCACCTCCATCCGTGTCGAGGCCTTGCGGGAGATCACCGAGCGCCTCGCCCGGCTCACCGTCGACGGGATCGCCGCCATCCCCGCCGTCGAGGCGCTGCGCGCCCCGGTGATGCTCGGCGGCGCCGTGGTGGCCGAGCGGGCCGTCGTCCACTCCGGAGTCGCGTCGGTCACCATCTCCCAGCACGACATTCTCGACGGTGTGGTGCTCGCGATGGCTGATGCTAGCATCACATCATGATGAAGACCCGGACGACCGTCACCGCTTCTCGCGGTGACCTCGACACTCTCAGAGCCGAGGCGGCGCGCCGCGGCGTCCCCCTCAACACGGTCTTGGCAGAGGCGGTGACCGAGAAGGCATCGGCGATTCGCCTGCGCCGCCGTCCCCGAACCGGCATCGCCCGTTCCACAGACGGCCGCTCGGCCGCCGAGGTGAGCAGCGAGCCGATCGCCCATCCGCCGCACGTATGATCTGCGACACCGGTCCCATCCTGGCGGCTCTGGACGCCGCTGATCAAGACCATGCCGCGAGTGCGCTCCTGTTCCGTGAAAGCCGCTCCGACTTCGTGGTACCGGCTCTGGTGCTGGCGGAGGTCGACTACTGGTGCCACCAGCGTCTGACCCCTGTCGCTTGGTTGACGTTCCTCGATGACGTGCTCGCCGGGGCTTACCGGTACGAGGCGCCGACCCTCGACGACCTGGAGAGGTGCCGAGCGCTCCAGCATCAGTACGAAGACCTCAGGCTGGGGGTGGTGGATGCAAGTGTCATCGCCCTGGCCGAGCGCCTCGGCGAGACCGAGATCGCGACGCTCGACCACCGGCACTTCGCCACGGTCCGACCGCGGCATGTGAAGGCGCTGACCCTGCTCCCGTGACCCGGATGTGCCCGGGCCGTCAGCCGGACGCCGTCGCCGCCAGCACTCGCTCGGCGAGGTGCGGCGGCAACTCCTCGTAGCGCTCGTGGGTGGCGGTGAACGAACCCCAGCCCTGTGAGATCGAGCGCAGGTCGATGGCGTACTGCATGACCTCCGAGGTCGGTACCAGGGCGGTGATCTTCTGCTTGCCGTCGCCGGTCAGTTCCGTGCCCTGCACCGCGCCGCGGCGCGCCGCCAGGTCGCCCATGACGTCCCCCTGGTACTCCGGGGGCACGATGATCTCCACTCGCGAGATCGGCTCCAGCACCACCGGGCCCGCCTGGGCCATGGCCTCACGGAACCCGAGCCGGCCGGCCATCTTGAAGGACAGCTCGGACGAGTCGACGGAGTGGTACTTGCCGTCGACGCAGCGGACGCGGACGTCGACGACCGGGTAGCCGTTGACGCCACCCTCGCCCATCGCCTCCATGATCCCGTGCTCGACGGCGGGGATGAACTGGCGGGGGATGGCTCCGCCCTTGATCTCGTCGACGAACTCGAACCCGGAGCCGCCGGGCAGCGGCTCGATCTCGATCATGGCGACGCCGAACTGACCGTGGCCGCCCGACTGCTTCTTGTACTTTCCCTCGGCCCGGGCGGGGCGGGTGATCGTCTCGCGGTAGGGGACCCGGACGTCCTCGGTGGCCACTTCGACCCCGAACTTGCGAGCCAGCTTCTCCACGGCGATGGCCAGGTGGGTGTCACCCATGCCCCACAGCAGCGTCTGGCGGGTCTCGTCACTGCGGCGCACGCTGAGGGCGGGATCCTCCTCCTGGATACGCCGCAGGGCGTTGGCCAGTTTGGCCTCGTCCGCGGGTGAGGCGGCGGAGATGGCGATGGCCAAGACGGGGTCGGGCCGCTCCAGGCCGGCGACGGCCACCGGCTTGTGCTTGAGCGAGAGGGTGTCGCCGGTCGCAGTGTCGTTGAGCTTGGCGGCGGCACCGATGTCGCCCGCCGGGATCTCGTTGAGTAACTCCGACTCCTTGCCCACCAGGTAGGCGATCTTGGCGAAGCGCTCGTCGGCGCCGCTGCGGGTGTTGTGCAGCGTGACGTCGGGGCTGATGGTCCCCGAGAGGACCCGGAACAGTGAGATCTGGCCGACGTAGGGGTCGGCGACGGTCTTGAACACCCACAGCAGCGGGTCACCGTCCGGTGTTCCCTCCACCTCGATCTCCTCGTTACCGGCCTTCACGGTGACCTTGTTGCGAGCCGCCGGTGAGGGGCCGATCTCGACGATGAAATTGGCGAGGCGGTCGACGGCGATGGGCCCGGAGGCGGAGCCGCACACCACGGGGAACACCGTCGCTTCGGCGACGCCCTTGGCCATGGTGCGCTCCAGCTCGTGGACCGAGGGAATGTCACCTTCCAGGTAGCGCTCCAGCAGAGCGTCGTCGGCGACCACGATGCCCTCGACCAGGCTGTCGTGGGTCCGGTGCTCCAGATCTGTCAGATCCTCGGGGATCGTCCCCTCCTCGGCGTGGCCGGAGTCGTACACGTAGGCGGTGTCGGTGAACAGGTCGGCGACACCGTGGAACGAGGCCTCCTCGCCGAGTGGTAGCTCCAGGGGGGCGATGCCGGCCCCGAAGCGGTCCCGTAACTCGTCGAGGGTGCGGTCGAAAGAGGCCCGTTCCTTGTCCAGCTTGTTGATGAAGATCATGCGGGGCACGCCGAGCTGCTCGGCGAGGCGCCAGATGCGCTCGGTACCCACCTCGACGCCGTCGACGGCGCTTACCACGAACACCAGCAGGTCGGCGACCCGCACCGCCCCGTAGACGTCACCGATGAAGTCGGGGTAGCCGGGGGTGTCGATGAGGTTGACCTTGTGGCCCATCCACTCGAACGGGGCGTACGACATGGCGAGGGAGAAACCCCGCTTGTGCTCCTCCGGGTCGAAGTCCATGACGGTGTTCTCGTCCTCGACCCGTCCCAGCCGGGTGATCACTCCCGCCCGATAGAGGAGCGCCTCGGCCAATGTCGTCTTGCCCGCTCCGCTGTGACCCACCAGCACGACGTTGCGGATCTTCTCGGGCGGATAGACCTTCAATTCGGGACCTCCCAACGGCAGGATTGGCGCTTTCGGAGGATAACCGGAAAGGTCCCCGAAGTGCCCGGGAGCGTCACCCTCCCGTCAACATGCGGTAGGTTCCCGGTGTCATGCCGATCAACCCTCCCGACTTCCGCGACGTCCTGGCGGCACGGAGCCGCATCGGCCCCTACCTGCGACCCACGCCCCTCTACGGCTACGCCGCCCTCGACGACCTCCTCGGCGCCGAGGTGCTGGTCAAGCACGAGAACCACCTCCCGGTGGGCGCCTTCAAGGTACGCGGCGGCGTGAACCTGGTGGCCCGCCTCGGCGCCGACGAGCGCCGTCGCGGCCTGGTGACCGCGTCGACGGGCAACCACGGCCAGTCCATCGCCTTCGCCGCCCGCCTCTTCGGAGTGGAGGCCACCGTCTGCGTGCCCGAGGGCGCCAACCCGGTGAAGGTGGCGGCCATCGAAGGACTCGGCGCCCGCATCGTTACCCATGGTCGTGACTTCGACGAGGCCAGGGAGCACTGTGCGATGCTGGCTGCCCGGGACGGGTTGCGGTACGTCCATTCCGGCGACGAGCCGGACCTGATCGCCGGGGTCGGCACCCACACGCTGGAGATCCTCGAGGAACGGCCCGACGTCGAGGTCGTGGTGGTCCCCATCGGAGGCGGCAGCGGCGCCGCCGGGTCCTGCATCGTCGCCAAGGTGATCGACCCGGCGATCCAGGTGATCGGCGTCCAGTCGGCGCAGGCTCCCGCCGGCTACGACTCGTGGCGGCAGCGGCGGCTGGTGGAGGGGGAGATGGCCACCATCGCCGAGGGCCTGGCCACCCGCACCGCCTTCGCCCTCCCGCAGTCGATCCTGTGGGAGCACCTCGACGACTTCGTCCTCGTCGACGACGCCGAGATCAAGGCCGCTCAAGGGACCATGATCGACCTGACGCGCAACATGACCGAGGCAGCGGGTGCCGCCCCGCTCGCCGCCGCCCTCCGCCTCCGGGAGCAGCTCGCCGGCAAGGTGGTAGCCCTCATCCTCAGCGGCGGCAACGCCACCCGAGCCCAACTGGTGGACGCCCTCGGCTGACCGTTCCACTCCGGACTCACGGTCCTGTTGCGAACTCGGACCGGATACTCGCGCCGTGCGTGTTCGCGAAGACCGTGATGACATCCCCGGATCGAGGGCCGCCGAGCCCACGGCTGGAGCTTGGAGATGAGGACGCTGATTCCCGACGAGGTCGAGCGCATCCATCGAGCGTGTCACGCCCGACGGTCGTGCGGTTGATCGAGGCCGGCAAGCTTCCAGCGCGGATGGTCGGGACGCACCGACGCCTCGCCCTTGGCGACGTCCTCGCCTACCGGGAAGCCTCGACGATGCGCCGGCGAAACGCTCTCGATCGGATGACCCCGTCAGGCTGAGGAGCTCGGGCTCTACGCTTGCTGCCGGCGACGATCCACAAGCTGGGTACGCTGTCCGACGGCCCGGATGGCGAAATGGCAGCCGCGGCGGACTTAAAATCCGCTGCCCGCAAGGGCGTGAGGGTTCGAATCCCTCTCCGGGCACACCAGATTGAGTCCTCTCCCCGCCGGCTTTGCTGAGGGTGGCCCGGACCCTTTGCGGATGTCGGGTTCTTCGTCTCCCCCCGACTTGCCGGGGTGGGCCGCGTCCGGGCGCTGTGCGGATGTCGGGTTCTTCGTCCCCCCGACTTGCCGGGGTGGGCCGCGTCCGGGCGCTGTGCGGATGGCAGGTTCTTCGTCTCCCCCCGGGCTTTGACGGGGGGAGTGGGCCGCCCGGAGGCTT
>CAZOGW010000015.1:0-3410 GCA_964579415.1 uncultured Acidimicrobiaceae bacterium
CTCGGCCTCGCTGTCGAAGCATTCGGCGACGCCGTCGTCCGTCACCAGGCAGGCCTCGGCTTCCTCCCACGAGACGCTGAGGTCGACAAGGGTCCCTTCGTAGACGGCGATCTGTCCTTCGGGATCTGAGCCGGCGGCAGGGCCGGGGACGGCGATGCTGAGAGTGGCCAGGGTGGCCGCGAGCAGCGCGAGAAGCCGTCGGGCTGGGACGTGCATGTTGTTTCCTCCGCGGTAGGTGTCGTCAACAATGTGTCCGCTTTGGGTCATCTATCGCGACGAAATCGCGGAGGCGGACACATCCCATGGTGAGGCCGATGTCGGCCATCGCACATGACGAGACCCGAGCCTGGAGCAGAAATGACCAAGACAGCTCACGAAGCCGGCGGCAACCCGGTGCCCACCGCGGCCGACCTGCGTGTCCTGCAGGCGCTGGCGTCAGAGCCGACGATGAAGGCCGTCGCCGTCAAGCTGGGCCGCTCCCCGCGGCATACCCGGCGACTCGTCCACGAGGTCGTTGACCGTGTCGGCGCCCCCCACGCCCGTGCCGCACTCGCCCTGGCGGGCCAACGAGGCTGGGTCACCGTCGAGATGCGCGCCAACGGACGGCATTCCCCCGAGCCGTCAGCGGCGCGCAACCGCTCCACCGTCTCGCTCTCAGGAGCCGGTTGAGCCGGCGGTCCCGCCACGGGGACAGCACACCTGGGGTCTCGCCCGGAGAGAGAGCGAGAGCCCAGGTGTGTAGTCTCCCTGTCCATGGCTGAGCGCGGCGGGTTCTCCGAGGCCCTGGAGTATCACGAACATCCGCGCCCGGGCAAGCTCGAGACCCGTGCCACCAAACCGACGGCGACGCAGACGGACCTGAGCCTGGCGTACACGCCGGGCGTCGCCGAGCCGTGCCGGCTCATCGCCGCCGATCCCGCCGCCGGTTTCCGTTTCACCAACCGGGGCAACCTGGTGGCGGTGGTGTCCAATGGGACTGCAGTCCTGGGGCTGGGCGACATCGGCCCGCTCGCCTCCAAGCCGGTGATGGAGGGCAAGGCGGTGCTCTTCAAGCGCTTCGCCGACATCGATGTCTTCGACATCGAGATCGACGCCCGCGCCCCCGCCGACGTCATCCGTTTCTGCGAGATGCTGGCCCCCACCGTGGGCGGCATCAACCTGGAGGACATCAAGGCGCCCGACTGCTTCGAGATCGAGTCGACCCTGCGGGAGCGGCTCGACATCCCGGTGTTCCACGACGACCAGCACGGGACCGCCATCATCGCCGGGGCCGCCTTCATCAACGCCCTGGAACTGACCGGACGCAGCATCGAGCAGGTGCGTGTCGTCTTCAGCGGCGCCGGGGCCGCCGGGGTCGCCTGCGCCCGTTTCCTGCTCAACCTGGGGGTCAGGCCGGGCAACGTGGTGATGGTGGATTCGCGGGGGGTCATCCACGACGAGCGCACCGACCTCGACGGCCTCAAGCACGAGTTCGCCCGGGCCACACCGCTGCGCACACTTGCCGACGCCATGGTGGGAGCCGACGCCTTCGTCGGTGTCTCGGTTGCGGGAGCCGTCACCGTCGACATGGTGAGGTCGATGGCCCCCGACCCCATCATCTTCGCCCTGGCCAACCCCGACCCCGAGATCGGCTACGAGGAGGTGCGCCGGGCCCGCCCCGACGCCATCGTCGCCACCGGGCGCTCCGACTACCCCAACCAGGTGAACAACGTTCTCGGTTTCCCTTTCATCTTCCGCGGTGCTCTCGACGTGCGGGCGCGGGCGGTGTCGGAGAAGATGAAGGTGGCCGCCGCCGAGGCGCTGGCCGGGCTGGCCAAGGAGGAAGTGCCCGACTCGGTGCTGCGCGCCTATGAACTGGAGTCGCTGTCGTTCAGCCGGGACTACCTGATCCCCAAGCCGTTCGACCCCCGGGTGCTGGTACGGGTGGCTCCGGCGGTGGCCCAGGCGGCCACCGAGGAAGGCCTGGCCCGCACCCCGCTCGCCGACGTGGAGGCGTACCGGGAGTTGCTGCGGGCGCGCTTCACCGCCTCCTACACGCTCATCAACACGGTGACGGTGAGGGCCCGGAGCAACCCGCTACGGGTCGCCTACCCCCACGCCGACGACATCAGGATCATCCGCGGCGCCCGCCGCGTCCTCGACGAGGGCATCGCCACTCCGTTGCTGCTCGGCGAGGAGGCCCGTATCCGCGACATGGCGGCGGCGTCGGCGGTGGCGCTCGACGGCATCACCGTCATCGACCCCGCTCCCGAGGTGGAGAAGCTCGCCGAGTATGCCGGCGAGTTGGTGGAACTGCGGCGCCACAAGGGGATGACGGCGGAGGCCGCGGCGGTGGCGGTACGCGACACCAACATGCTGGCCGCCCTGATGGCCCGCCGCGGCCGGGTGGACGCCGTGATCGGCGGGCTCACCACCAACTATCCGGAGACGATCCGGCCGGCGCTGCAGGTGCTGCGCATGGAGGAGGGACGCACCATCGTCTCGGCGCTGTACGTGGTGGTGGTGGGCGGAACTCCCTACTTCTTCACCGACTGCGCCGTCAACATCGAGCCGACCTCCGAGCAACTCGCCGAGATCGCCGGTGCCACGGTCGACATCGCCCGCCGCGAGTTCGACCGGGGGCCGCGGGTGGCCTTCATCAGCTACTCGGACTTCGGCTCGGCGAGGGGCGACGAGCCCGACCGGGTGCGGCGGGCCGTCGGCATCTTCCGGGAGGCCCACCCCGACGTCCCCGTCGACGGCGAGATGCAGGCCGGTTCGGCGGTGGTGTCAGACCTGCTGCGACGGCGCCGCCCCGACGGGCCGCTCTCCGCCGCGGCCAACGTCCTGGTGTTCCCCAACCTCACCGCGGCCAACGCCTCGTACCAGCTCCTCAACCGGATCGGCGGCGCCGAGGTGATCGGCCCCATCCTCTCGGGCCTGTCCAAGTCGGTGCACGTCCTGCAGCGCGACGCCGACGTCGGCGACATCGTCAACCTGACGGCCATCGCGGTGTCGGACGCGCAGCGCCATCGCAGAGCCACTGTGTAGAAGCGAACCAGGTACTACGTACCCAGAACGCCGGAAAGAGACGACACCTCGCCGGCGGCTACCCACTGGATGGCGGCGACCAGCGCGACGACGAGCAGGAGGATCGCCAGCACCCGCACCAGGACGCGGCCGGCGAGGTCGAGGCGGAAACCTCTTCCCTTGCGGGGGATGGGCAGATCCGACCGGCCGTACCCGCGGCGGGGTGGGATCTCCGGCTCTGTCGAGCCACCACCCCCGTCGGGGACATCTCCGGTCGCTGGCATGTGCGGGGGTAGGGGCTCCAAGCTGCACACTCCGGTGGGGAAACGGGACAACCGGAGAAGATGAGCGCCGACTCCCTCCTCAGATACACCATCCTGACCGAAACCGGCCACTACGTA
>CAZOGW010000015.1:3510-30947 GCA_964579415.1 uncultured Acidimicrobiaceae bacterium
GGGTCAGGAGGAGATTTCTTCGCGGATGCGAGGGGCGGGAGAGCCGTTGCGTAGCACCGCCACCGGGTCCATGGCGGTACACACGTCGCGGGCGATCTCGATGAACCTCTGCGCCGCCGGCGCGACGGCGCGGTTGGCGAGGACAGCGATGCCGATGCTGCGAGGGGGGATCTCCGGATCGAGCCGGCGCACCACGACGCGGGGGTCTTCCAGGTCGACGGCAAGGGCGGGCATCACGGCGTGACCCACGCCGGCGCGGACCATCGCCTGGACGGCGGCGTTGTCGTCGGTGCGGAACACCACGTGGAGATCGACGCCGAGGTCGCGCAGCGTGTCGTCGACGAGGCGCTGGCAGGCCAGGTTGTTCTGGCTGAGGGCGGTGACGCCGTCGAGGTCGGCGGTCCTCACCGTGGCGGCGCCCGGCCGGGCCAGGTCGGTGCCGGGCGGGCTCAGCACCACGAAGGGGTCGTGGCACAGCGGGACGAAGTCCATGTCCTCACCGACGACAGCGCTCTCCTCCACGAATATCACGTCGTGACGGCGGTCGCGCAGCCCGTCGATGAGCGGCCCCCAGTCGTCCTGGTCGGTGAGGCGAACCGCGACATTGGGGCGCTCGGCACGGAAACGGCGCAGCACCTCGGGAAGCACCCGCACCGAGACGCTCTGGAACGTACCGATGCTGAGGATGCCGTCGATCCCCGCCTTGAAGTCGGCCAGCGTCTCCTCGAGAACCCCAATACGGGCCAGGAGGGCGTCGGCATGGACCAGGAGGAGACGCCCGGCGGGTGTCAGTTCCACCGGGCGGGGTCCCCCGGGCCGGTCGAAGACGGGGGTGCCCACGATGCGCTCCAGCGCCGCGATCTGCTGGCTGACCGCCGACTGGGTGTAGCCGAGGGCGGTGGCGGCCCTGCCGAAAGATCCCTCGCGGGCGACCGCGGCCAGGGCGGCGAGGTGGCGCAGTTCCAGGTCGCGCAGGGAGACGGGCGCGGGACGGGTGCCGGTGACGGTGCTCACATCATCAGCATAGCTGATCGCAGCGATGAGCAAACATCGCTTTACCTAATGATAGATCCGGCATAGGTTGGTGGAAGAAGAAAGGAGCCCCCTGATGCCAGTCCAGGATGCTCGTACTATCGAACAGGCCTTCGCCATAGCCCACGACGGCGCCGCGGCGCACCACGACGAGCTGGTCCGCCTCGCCGGCGCCGTCGCCCCGGTCGCTCCGACGTTGGCGTCCGTGCTCGCCGACCACGCCGCTCCCGATGTCGCCCGCCAGCGCGCCTTCGGCCTCGCCACCGGTCCCCGCTTCAACCCGAGCGCCCCGCTCGCCAAGATCGCATGAACAGTATCCGGTAGCCGGTACCCGGCACTGGCCCTGCAGGTCTAGACGGTATCGGCGACCGAGCCCACTCGATCGCTCGGTGCCGCCCAGGGGAGGGCGTCGTCGATGCGGCGGCCCAGGAACAGGGCAGTGGCGAAGGCCACCAGGAAAGCGGGAAGCACCCGCCGTCCCAACAGCAGGCCGGCGAACCCGCCGATGACGACGGCGGAGAGCGGGGCGGCGACGGACAGCTCGTCTTCCAGGGTCTGGCCTTCCTTAAGGGCGAGCACCTGGTGGGCGGCGAACCCGGCGGTGGCGCCGGTCCCGGCCGTGGTGAACATTGCTAGAAGTCGTCGCATGGGTGGGTCAACTCCGTAGGTCGTCGCGGGCAACCACGGCATGGCGGGTCGCCTTCCGCCACTCTACCGGCCGCAGGACCCACCGAAGATGGGGACGGCGCCATGCCAAACGGCCCTACAGGTAGCGCTCGAAGCCACCCATGATGGCGGTAAGCAGACAAGGAGGTCTCATGCCAGTAGTTGCCGGCATCGACGTCGGCCCACTGTCCCGCAAGGTGGTGCGCCGGGCCGCCGCCATGGCCGACGCGCTCGACACCGACCTGCACCTGGTCCACGTCTTCCATACCCCGGTGGCGCTCATGGCCGGCCCTGGCGTGGTGGCGCTCGACCTGGTTGCCATCGAGGAGGCGGAGAGGGCCGAGACCTGGGGCGGCATCGCCGCCGAGATCGAGGGTCGTGACCGGGTGGAGAGGTTCGACCTGGCGGGCTACCCACCCGATGTCCTGGTCGACCATGCCAAGTCGGTGGGCGCAGAACTGCTCGTCGTCGGCACCCGCGGCCGCGGCGAGCTGGCGTCGCTCATCCTCGGCTCCACCAGCCACCGCGCCATCCACATCTCCACCTGCGACGTCCTCATCGTCAAACCAGACCCGACGTAACACCTAGCACGACCGCCAAGTACCAGGTACCTCCCCGCGCCCCCACCCGCCGTGAGGTCTGCGCGACATCACCCCCACCTTCCCTGTATCTTTCCCTTCCCTGGTGGATCGGGTGGGGACGACAATGCGTAAACGCTTGGCGGCAATCTTCCAGCTCCCGGTGCTGAACCGGATCGGCTGGTACTTCCAGCAGGTGACCGCGCGCCTCGAAGGCGGCATCTTCAAGCCGCTGATGATCGGCCTGGGTTGCTTCCTGGCCGTGACCAGCCTGGCGGTGTGGGTCTTCGAGACGGATCGCAGCATCCACGCCCTGGGCCAGTCCGTCTACTGGACGTCGACCACGGCGCTGGGGCAGGGTGACGGGGCGTTCGCCTCCGGGCCGGTCGGCTGGGTGGTGGGCTGGCTGCTCGGCCTGTTCGGTGTGGCCATCGTGGCCACCATGACCGGTGTGCTCGTCGGGTTCGTCATAGACTTTCTGTTGAAGGAGGGGCAGGGAATGGGTGCATCCGGGTACCGGAATCATGTCGTGGTGTGCGGCTGGAACCCCACCGCCCGCGACCTCATCGACGAGCTGACCAGCGACGAGGCGGCCGAGCACATCGCGCTGCTCCACGACAGCGACAAGAACCCGGCCGGCGGCCAGGTGTACTTCGTCCGCGGCGACACCACCAACGAAGACGACCTGCGTCGGGCCGGCATCGAGAACGCCCGGTCGGCGATCATCTGCCCCGCCGATTCCTCCAACGAGGCCGACCTGCACTCCATCCTCACCGTGCTCGCCATCGAGGCGATCGCCCCCAAGGTGAGGACGGTGGCCGAGGTCAACAACCCGATCCACATCCCCCACTTCCGCCGGGCGCAGGTCGATGAGCTGCTGGTCACCTCGCGGCTCACCTCCCGCCTCCTGGCGCGCTCGGCGCTGTACCCGGGCCTCACAGAACTGGTCACCGACATGGTCGGCGGCTCCCGCGGCGACGACCCGCAGCTCTACCGGGTGAAACTGCCGCCGGAGTGCGTCGGGCTGTCCACCATCGAGCTGGCGACGTTGCTGCGCGCCGAGCATCACGCCACGGTGCTGGCGGTGAGCCGCAACGGCAGGACGGTGGCCAACCCGCCTCACGGTTTCCGCATGGAAGCAGACGACAACATGGTGGTGCTCGCCTACTCGCTGGGCGATCTGGTTCCGGTCAACGAAGCCGACTGGGCCACCACCTCGCGCCCCAGCGCAGAGGAGGACGGCATCGCCCCTCCCCTCGGCGAGCCCAGGACAAGTCCGGCTTGATACGTGATACGTGCCGGCAAGGACAGCGCGCTCGCGACGGCTAATCTTCGGGAGCCGAAGGAGTGTGTGTGCCCGTTGAGAACCATCGGCTGTTCGAGATTCTGGACCCTCTCGACCTGCCACACGACCTCGCCGATCTGGACCAGGACCAACTTGCCGACCTGTGCGAGCAGGTCCGCGACTACCTGGTCGCGGTTCTCTCCGAGACGGGGGGCCACCTCTCCCCCAACCTGGGGGTCGTCGAGCTGACCCTGGCGCTGCACCGCGTCTTCGACAGTCCCGACGACGCCATCATCTGGGACGTCGGCCACCAGGCGTACGTGCACAAGATCCTCACCGGCCGGGCGCGCGAATTTCCCCGCCTGCGCCAGGACCACGGGTTGTCGGGATACCCGTCCCGGACCGAGAGCCCCCATGACTTCGTAGAGAACAGTCATGCCTCCACCGCGCTCAGTTACGCGGTGGGCCTTTCCCAGGCCCGCCGCAGCGGGCACGTCATCGCCGTGGTCGGCGACGGGGCTCTCACCGGGGGAATGGCCTACGAGGCCCTCAATCACCTCGCCGAATGCCGCCCGGAGCGCCTCATCCTCATCGTCAACGACAACGGCCGCTCCTACGCCCCCACCGTCGGCGGTGTCGCCCGGCACCTCTCCCGGCTGCGCCTCGACCGCAAGTACGAGTCGACCAAGAAGGCCATCGGCTTCGGGCTGCGCAAGCTGCCCTTCGTCGGCGAGCAGGCCGACGAGTTGGCCCGCCGGGTCAAGGAGAGCATCAAGCAGATCCTGCAGCCCTCGACGCTCTTCGACGTCCTCGACCTCAAGTACGCCGGCCCCATCGACGGGCACGACCTCGCCCTTGTCGAAGAGTCGCTGCAGCGGGCCAAGCACATCGACGAGCCGGTGATCATCCACGTCGTCACCGACAAGGGCCGCGGCTACGGGCCCGCAGTCGACGACAGCGAGAAGAAGCTCCACGACGTCGGCAGCTTCGACATCGCCACCGGCAGCCCGACGATGAGCCCGCTCACTTACACCCAGGTGTTCGGAGAAGCCGTCGCCGACGCCGCGGCGCGGCGACCCGACGTGGTGGCGGTGACCGCCGCCATGGAATCGTCGACCGGCCTGGGGGCCCTCGCCGAGCGCTTCCCGGAGCGGGTCCACGACGTGGGCATCTCCGAGCAGCATGCCGTCACCTTCGCCGCCGGGCTGGCGATGGGCGGACTGCACCCGGTGGTGTGCATCTACTCCACCTTCATGCAGCGGGCCTACGACCAGGTCCTACTCGACGTCGGGCTCCATGGGCTTCCCGTCACCTTCGTCCTCGACCGGGCCGGGATCACCGGGCCGGACGGCTCCTCCCACCACGGCGTCTTCGATCTCTCGCTGCTGCGCACCGTCCCCGGTCTGGCCATCGCCACCCCCGCCAACGAGAGCGACCTGGTCGGCCTGCTGGAGACGGCGCTGGACCACAGCGGGCCGGTTGCCATCCGCTTCCCCAAGGGGACGGTGGCGACCATGCCCGAGCTGCCGGCGACGGCGCTCCCCTTCGGCGAGTGGGAGGTGCTCACCGAGGGCTCCGACGTGCTGCTGCTGGCGGGGGGCCGCCTGGTGGATCCGGCGGCGAAGGCCGCCGCCCTCCTCGCCGAGAGCGACATCTCGTGCACGGTGGTCAACGCCCGCTGGGTGAAGCCGCTCGACCCCCGCCTGACGGTGTGGGCCGCCGAGCACCGGCACGTGGTGACGGTGGAGGACGGCGTCGGCTCGGGTGGGTTCGGCGCTGCCGTCATGGAAGACCTGTCCGTCGCCGGCCTGGCGGGGAAGGTCCGCTCGCTGGCGGTACCCGACCGCTTCATCCGCTTCGGCGACCCGGGACGGATCCTCTCCGAGTTGGGCCTCGACGCTCCCGGGATCGCCGGGTCGGTGCGCGATATCGTCGCCGACGCTCGTGGTAAGTAGACGTACTACGTACTACGTACTACGTAATACGTATCGTACGCGGGCGACATCAGATGTCCCGGGAGCGTGCCATGCGCTCGCACTCGGCGAGGTCGGCGGCGTAGGTGACCTTGAGGTTCCTCTCGTCACCGGGCTCGACCACGGTGACTGCGGTCGAGTGCCGTTCCATGACCTCGGCGGTGTCGACCGCGGGGGCATCGCCGGCGGCGGCACTGGAGCGATAGGCGGCGAGGAGGGCGCCGGCAGCGTACACCTGCGGAGTCTGCATCCTCACCAGCGAACCGGGGGCGATGAGGCGCACCGCACCCCCGTCCACCTCGGCGGCCATGCTCGCGACGGGAAGCCCGGGCACCGCCCCGCCGTGGAGGCGGGCCGCCGCCGCCAGCCGCTCGATGAGATCCACAGGGACCAGGGGCCGGGCGGAGTCGTGGATGGCGATGACGTCGATGTCGCCCGCCTCCACCAGCGGCCGCAGCGCATCGAGGCCGGCGGACTCACTCGCCTGTCGGTGGGCGCCGCCGGAGACGACCGCCATCACCTTGCCGCCCCCGTAGGCCGCCACCACCGCCTCGGTGCGGTCCCGGTATGCCGCCCGGTCCACCACCACGATATGCGTCACCGACGGGGCCTCGGCGAAGGCCTCCAACGGGTAGGCCAGGAGGGGGCGCCCGGCGATGGGGACGTAGATCTTGTCACCGTCACCTCCCAGGCGGGTGGCGGAACCGGCTGCGAGGAGGATTGCACCGACGCCCATGCGGGAAGGATACCGGCGCCATGATCCGCCTCCCCGAGGACACCGTGGCTCTCGGCCTCGCCGACCTGGATGATGCCGCCGAACTTGGAGTCGAGATCGTCCACGTGGTCGTCTCCGAGGCGATCGCGCTCGACGAGGGCACCGACACGCCGCTTCAGGCACTGCTGGAGAACCGCGGCGCCGCCGACGTGGTTGTCACCGGCAGGCTCGGGGTGGACGCCCTCAAGCGCGTCGATGGGAACCTGGTGCGCGGCAGCGCCGACCGGCAGTCCGTCCTCCTCCTCGGCGAACCGGTGACGGTGCGCCGCGAGGCCCTCGCCGGTCTGGGGGAGGTGGCATCGGTCGACGATCTCATCGAGGCGCTGGTCGTCCGGGGCGTTTCCCTGGCGGTGGTCTCCCCGGACGGAACCGTTCTCCCCGCCGGGGGCGGCGACAGGTGAAGGCGTCCCACGGTGACCGCGTCATCTACCCCGACGACGGGCTCACCAAGCAGGACGTCGTCGACTACTACGACAGGGTCTCCTCGGCGATGCTCCCCCACATAGAGGGCCGCCCGCTCACCCTGCAGCGCTTCCCCCAGGGCATCGCCGAGAAGGGTTTCATGCAGAAGAACGCCGCCGCCCACTTCCCCGAATCCATCGAGCGTCTCGAGGTCCCCAAGCAGGACGGGGGCACCACCACCTACCCGGTGGTGCTCCAGGCCGGGGACATCCCGTGGCTGGCGAACCAGGGGACGGTCACCTTCCACGTGTGGACCAGCCGGCTCCCCCATCTGGGCAGGCCCGACCGCATCCTCTTCGACCTCGACCCGCCCGAGGGCGGCGACCCGCGCCAGGTGGCCGAGGCGGCCCGGATGGTGCGGGCCGACCTGGAGGAGATCGGCATCCCCACGGTCCCGATGTCGACCGGGTCAAAGGGCTACCACCTGGTCACCAGGGTCGAGCCGGAAGTCGACGGCGAGAGGGTCGCCCCTGCCTGCCAGGGACTGGCGGCGTGGCTTTCCCGGCGCCACCCCGAGGAACTCACCGACGAGTTCCGCAAGGCGAAGCGCCGCGGTCGGGTCTTCGTCGACTGGCTGCGCAACCAGCCCCACCAGACCGGCGTCGCCGCCTGGTCGCTGCGGGCGAGGAGCGGCGCCCCCGTCGCCGTCCCCTTCACCTGGGACCGTCTCGGCGAGACTCCGCCCGACCGCTGGCGTCTCGCCACCATCGAAGAGGCCCTCGCCCAGGGCGACCCCCTCGCCGACGTCACACCGATCGACCCCACCCCGGTCATCGACGCCGTCTACGAGCTGCTCGCCCAAGAAGGGATCGAGCCCTCCACATTCGATCGCTTCCGATCGTGACGCGGAAGTGCCCGCCGGTGCCCTCTAAGCTGTTCTCGATGAGGCTGGTACTTAGTACTTAGTACTTAGTACCCGTCCAGCACCACAACCTCGCGGAGCGCGATTTCGCTCCAACCAACCTCTTGGCCCCGTCGTCCAGCGGTCCAGGACGCCGGCCTTTCAAGCCGGTAACGCGGGTTCGAATCCCGTCGGGGCTACAAAGAAGAGCCGTCGCCACAGGGGGACCGTCGCCGCAGCGCGGCGACGGCCGTATTCAGCATTCAGTATTCAGTATTCAGTACTAGTCCTGCGGTTGCGAGAGATGCCCTCCCAACGTCTTGCGTAGTACGTAGTACGTAGTACGTAGTACGCCTAAGGACCTTTGGCTCTCCACTGTGCCTCGGGGGACTCGGTAGGCTGGAGAGCACCGCCTACGCAGCCAGGAGAGTCGATCCTGATGATCATCGACGGGTTCACCTACCAGCTTCCCGACACCGATCCCGAGGAAACCCAGGAATGGGTGGATTCGCTCGACAGCGTGGTGTCGTCCGAAGGGAACCTGCGCGCCCAGTTCCTCATGGCCAAGCTGATCGAGCGCGCCCGCTCCCAGAACGTCGGGGTACCCGCCTCGGTGAGCACACCCTATGTCAACACCATCCCCCCGGAGATGCAGGCGTGGTTCCCCGGCGATGAGCAGATCGAGAGCCGCATCCGCCGCTTCATCCGCTGGAACGCAGCGATCATGGTGATCCGGGCCAACAAGGCGGCTGACGGCATCGGTGGCCACCTCTCCACCTTCGCCTCGTCGGCGATGCTGTACGAGGTGGGGTTCAACCACTTCTTCCGCGGCAAGGAGGACGGCATCCCCGGCGACCACGTCTACGTGCAGGGCCACGCCGCCCCCGGCATCTACGCCCGTTCCTACCTCGAACACCGCCTCGACGAGGAGGAGCTCGACCGCTTCCGCCGTGAGATCGGTGGCGGGCTCACCAGCTACCCGCATCCCCGTCTCATGCCGGAGTTCTGGGAGTTCCCCACCGTGTCGATGGGTCTGGGGCCGATCAACTCGCTGTACCACGCCCGGTTCCTCAAGTACCTGCACAACCGCCAGATCGACGACACATCCCAGTCCCGGGTGTGGACCTTTGTCGGCGATGGCGAGACCGACGAGCCGGAGACGCTGGGCTCCATCTCGCTGGCGGCCCGGGAGAAGCTGGACAACCTCATCTGGGTGATCAACTGCAACCTGCAGCGTCTCGACGGACCGGTGCGGGGCAACGGGAAGATCATCCAAGAGCTGGAGGCGGTGTTCCGCGGCGCCGGGTGGAACGTCATCAAGGTGATCTGGGGCTCCAACTGGGACCCGCTGCTGTCCGCCGATACCGAAGGGGTGCTCCTGGAGAAGATGACCCGCACCGTCGACGGTGAGTACCAGCGCTTCAAGGCCGAGAGCGGCGCCTACGTTCGGGAGAACTTCTTCGGACCCGATCCCCGCCTGCGGGCACTCGTCGAACACATGAGCGACGACGAGATCTGGGCGCTCCGCCGCGGCGGCCTCGACTACGAGAAGGTGTACGCCGCCTACCGGGCCGCCACCGAGAACGTGGGAACGCCTACCGTCATCCTGGCCAAGACGATCAAGGGCTGGCAGCTCGGACAGGGTGTCCAGGGAGGCATGACCACCCACCAGGTGAAGAAGCTGAACCCCGAGCAGCTCATCGCCCTGCGCGACGAGCTGGGACTCCAGGACGAGATCCCCACCGCGGCGCTCGAAGCGGGGGAGTTGCCGTTCTACCGGCCGCCGCTCGACTCGCCCGAGGTGCAGTACATGAAGCAGCGGCGCAAGGCGCTCGACGGGCCCCTCCCCCAGCGCGTCTTCGAGATCCGCAGCCCGCTCCCCATGCCCGACGAGGGCATCTTCGCCGAGTTCGACGCCGGCTCGGGCAAGTCGGAGGTATCCACTACGGGCGCCTTCACCCGCCTGCTGCGATCGTTGGCACGTGACGAGAAGATGGGCAAGCGGGTGGTGCCCATCATCCCCGACGAGGGCCGCACCTTCGGGATGGACGCCCTCTTCAAGGAGTTGAAGATCTACGCCTCCCAGGGCCAGCTCTACGAGCCGGTGGATCATCACCTGCTGCTGTCCTACGTCGAGGACCGCCAGGGCCAGATCCTCGAGGAGGGCATCACCGAGGCGGGCTCGATGGCGTCGTGGATCGCCGCCGCCACCAGCTACGCCACTCGGGGAATCCCCATGGTGCCGTTCTTCACCTTCTACTCGATGTTCGGTTTCCAGCGGGTCGGCGACCAGATCTGGGGAGCCGGCGACGCCCGTGCCCGCGGCTTCCTCCTCGGCGGCACCGCTGGACGCACCACACTGCACGGCGAGGGCCTGCAGCACCAGGACGGCCACAGCCTGCTGCTGGCGTCGACGGTGCCGGTGTGCCAGGCCTACGACCCGGCGTTCGCCTATGAGATGTCCGCCGTCATCAAGGACGGCCTGTACCGGATGTACCGGGACGAGGAGGACATCTTCTACTACCTCACCCTCTACAACGAAGCCTACGTGCAGCCGCCCAAGCCCGACGGCGCCGACGAGGGAATCCTGCGCGGCATGTACAAGTGGGCCGACGCCCCCGAGGGACAGCCGCATGCCGCCACCATCGTGTTCTCCGGCCCGGCCCACGCCGCAGCCCGCCAGGCGCAGCTCGACCTCGCCGAACATTACGGCGTCGGCGCCGCCCTCTACAGCGCCACCTCGTACAAGCGGCTGCGCGAGGACGCCCTCTCCGCCGAGCGGTGGAACCGGCTCCACCCCGGCGAGGAGCCCCGGGCGCCCTACGTGACCCGGGTCCTCGCCGACGCCCCGGGGCCGGTGATCGCCGTCTCCGACTACATGGCGTCGGTGCCCGACCAGGTGGGCCGCTGGGTGCCGCAGCGGTTCCGGCCGTTGGGGACCGACGGCTACGGCCGCAGCGACACCCGTGAGGCGCTGCGCAGGTTCTTCGAGGTCGACACCGGCCACGTCGTCGCCGCCACCCTGGCAGCCGTTGCCGAGGACGGCCGCCTCGAGCCGCCACTGGTCAAGGACGCCTTCGACCGCTACCAGATCGACCCCGACCTGGTCGATCCCTGGATGGCCGACATCTGATTCTTAGTATTCAGTAGCCAGTATCCAGAAGCCAGTATCCAGTAGCCGGATGCGCTGGTTCGAGCACGGCAGGAGGGCCGAGTGCGTAGCCGGAGCGAGCTCCCGAGCCCTCCCGAGGACGAAGCCACCGGGATCGAAGGACTGATCGCCCGGAACCGGCGCCTCGTCGCCGCCGGGCAGGCCCGGGTCAACGCGGCTCTGGAGAAGAACCGCGACCGCCCCCTGGTTGAGATGGGCATCCTCCTGTACGAGCGGGACCGGGAATCGGCCGGTGCGGTGGTGAGCAGCGCCCTCGCCTTTCGCCTGTTCCTGTTCCAGGTGCCGCTGGTGGTCCTCCTGGTGGGCATCGCCGGCTTCATGGGAAACGTGATCGACGAGGAGCACGTGACCGGTGTCGGGATCACGGGGACCTTGGCCACCAACATCGGCGACGCCCTCTCGCAACCCAACGCCACCGCTCGGTGGGTGGCCGTCATCACCGGCCTCATCGGAGTGGTTTTCGCCGGGCGGACGCTGAGTCGTGTCCTGGTGGCGGCCAGTTGCCTGGCATGGCGGCTCCCGATGAGCTCCAAGGCGTCGATCCGGGCGACGGCGGCCATCGTCGGGTTGCTGGTGGCCACCGTCGGCGCCACCATCGTGGTCAACCGGCTCCGCGTCGACCATGGCATCGCAGTGGGCGGCATCTCGCTGGCAGTGGTGGCGCTGGTGTACGCGGTGGTGTGGCTGATCATGTCACTGGTTCTGCCCCGAGCCACCGACGATCCCGGTGCGGTGCTGCCGGGCACGGTGCTGATGGCAACGACGATGACCGGCGTGCAGGCGGTGAGCTCGCTGTTGCTCCCCAGCCGGATCAGCCAGGCATCACAACTGTACGGGGCCATCGGTCTCGCCATCGTGGCACTGAGCTGGTACTTCATCGGCAGCAGGGCGATGGTCCTGTCGATGTCGCTCAACGCCGTGATCTACGAGCGTCACGGGCGCGTGACACGCTTCGCCTTCTCGCTACCCGGCCTGCGCTGGCTGGCTCGCCGTTCCGCCGGTGTGCGCCGGTTCTTCGACCTGGAGGAGTGACCCGGGGCGCCGCGGGGTCGGCACGGCTGCTCTTGAGCACTAGCCTCAGACCGGCACAGCGAGTGAGGGGTACACCCGATGACCGGCGTTATCCGGTGGTTCGACGAGATCACCATGTCCGACCTGGGCGAGGTCGGGGGCAAGAACGCCTCCCTGGGCGAGATGATCACCCAGCTCGCCGGCGCCGGTATCTCGGTGCCCGGGGGGTTTGCCACCACGGCGACGGCTTTCCGCGAGCACCTGGCCTCGTCCGGGTTGGCCGACCGCATCTCGGAGGCGGTCGGCCAGGTGGATATCGAAGACGTCGTCGCCCTCTCCAGGGTCGGCGCCCAGATCCGGTCCTGGATCATCGACGCTCCGCTGCCCGGCGTGCTCGTCGACGCCGTCACCGCGGCCTACGCCCGGCTCGGCGAGGATGTCGCCGTGGCGGTGCGCTCCTCGGCCACGGCCGAAGACCTGCCCGACGCCTCCTTCGCCGGGCAGCAGGAGACGTTCCTCAACGTGCGCGGCGCCGATGCGGTGCTGCGGGCGGTACGCGAGGTGTTCGCCTCGCTCTACAACGACCGGGCCATCGCCTACCGGGTCCACCGCGGCTTCTCCCATGATGACGTGGCACTCTCCGCCGGCATCCAGCGCATGGTCCGCTCCGACCTGGGGTCGAGCGGGGTGGCGTTCTCCATCGACACCGAATCCGGTTTCGACGGCGCCGTGCTCATCACCTCCAGCTTCGGGCTCGGCGAGCTGCTGGTTCAGGGCGCCGTCAACCCGGACGAGTTCTTCGTCTCCAAGGTGGCGCTGGCCGCCGGGAAGCCGGCCATCGTGGGCCGGCACCGGGGCACCAAGAACCGGCGCATGGTGTACGGCACGGGCGGCGGGGCCGCGGTGGTCATCGAGGATGTACCCGTCGCCGAGCAGCAGTCCTTCTCACTCGACGACGGCGACGTGGCCGAGCTGGCCTCGATGGTGGTCACCATCGAGCGACACTACGGGCGTCCCATGGACGTGGAGTGGGGCCGCGACGGCGAGACCGGCGAGATCATGATCCTCCAGGCCCGACCCGAGACGGTGCAGTCCCGCCAGTCGGGGCAGGTGCTGGAGCGGTTCCACCTCACCGGGAGCGCCGCCGTCCTCACCACCGGTCGCAGCGTCGGCCAGCGCATCGGGTCGGGCACGGTGCGGGTGGTGCGCCACCCCTCCGAGATGGGCAAGGTCCGGGAGGGCGACGTCCTCGTCGCCGACATGACCGACCCCGACTGGGAGCCGGTGATGAAGCGGGCCGCCGCCATCGTCACCAACCGGGGCGGGCGCACCTGCCACGCCGCCATCATCGCCCGCGAGCTGGAGATCCCGGCAGTGGTGGGAACCGCAGACGCCACCGACCTCCTCACCGACGGCGCCTCGGTGACCGTGTCCTGCGCCGAGGGTGACACCGGGTTCGTCTACGACGGTGAGGTCGGTTACGAGATCCGCAGCATCGAACTGGACGCCCTCCCCGAGCCGCCCATCAAGATCATGATGAACGTGGCCAACCCGGAGCGGGCATTCGCCTTCAGCCGCATCCCCAATCACGGCGTCGGCCTGGCCCGCCTCGAGTTCATCATCAACAACGCCATCGGCATCCACCCGCGGGCGCTGCTCGACTACCCGGCCATCCCCGACGACCTGCGCGTCGCTATCGAGGAGCGAACCGCCGGCTACCCCGACCCGGTGACTTTCTACGTCGACAAGCTCACCGAAGGCATCGCCACCATCGCCGCCGCATTCCACCCCAAGCCGGTGATCGTGCGCCTGTCCGATTTCAAGTCCAACGAGTACGCCCACCTGCTCGGGGGCACCCGCTACGAGCCCACCGAGGAGAACCCGATGATCGGGTTCCGCGGCGCCTCCCGCTACCGGGACGCCGGCTTCCGCCCCGCCTTCGACCTGGAGTGCCGGGCGATCCGCCGGGTGCGCGAGGAGATGGGCTTCACCAACGTCGAGGTGATGATCCCCTTCGTGCGCACCCTGGGAGAGGCCGCAGAGGTGGTTTCCGTGCTCGCCGAGAACGGCATCGAGCGGGGCCGGGAAGGACTGCGCCTCATCATGATGTGCGAGATCCCCTCCAACGCCATCCTCGCCGACGCCTTCCTGGAGCATTTCGACGGCTTCTCCATAGGCAGCAACGACCTCACCCAGTTCACCCTGGCCCTCGACCGGGACTCCGGCCTGGTCGCCGACCTGTTCAACGAGCGCGATCCTGCGGTGAAGGCGCTCATCCACCAGGCGATCTCCGCCTGCCGCCGGCTCGACAAGTACATCGGCATCTGCGGCCAGGGCCCGTCGGATCACCCCGACTTCGCCTCCTGGCTCGCCGACGAGGGCATCGGCAGCGTCTCGCTCAATCCGGACACCATGCTCGAGACGTGGCTGATGCTGTCCGGCGTGGCCGCCCCGGAAGGCTGAAGGCGGCCATGGCGGGCGCGATCCGCACCATCTTCTGCGTGTCCGACCACACCGGGCTCACCGCGGCCAACTACGCCCACTCGGCCATCTCCCGCTTCGAGAACGTCGACGCGGTCTACGTGATGCGGCCCTTCGCCGACGACATCGACAAGATCGACGCCGTCGTCTCCGAGATCGACGCCGTCGCCGCCACCGGCCCCCGCCCCATCGTCTTCACCACCCTCACCGACGAGACGCTACGCGAACGCATCAGCGAGGCCGACGCCCTGGTGCTGGGCCTGCTGGAACACTTCGTCGAGCTCCTCGCCGGCGAGCTGGCGGAGCAGCCGTCGAAGAACGTGGGCACCTGGCATTCCATCAGCGACACCTCGACATACCAGCTCCGTCTCGACGCCCTCGATTTCACCCTGATGACCGACGACGGCCTCGGCCTCCGTCATTACGCCAACGCCGACATCATCATCGTCGGGGTGTCGCGGGCGGGGAAGACACCCACCTGCCTCTACCTGTCGATGCAATACGGGCTACTCGCCGCCAACTACCCGGTGACGATCGACGAACTCAAGGCCGGCTCCCTGCCGGAAACCCTGCGACCCTTCCGCGACCGCCTCTTCGGGCTCACCATCGACCCGGTCCGCCTCCACCAGATCCGCCAGAAGCGCCGCCCCGACAGCGAGTACTCGTCGATGCGGATCTGCACCGACGAGGTCTCCCTCGCCGAGCGCCTCTTCCGCCGTGAGTCGATCCCGTTCACCGATTCCACGGTCCAGTCCATCGAGGAGATCACCTCGACCATCATGAGGACGATGGGCCTCGACAACCGCCTCAACTGACGAAGCACAGGCTCCTCCCGCTGACGCGCCTTGATCCTTCTCTCCATCGTTATATAGTGTCACACAGCTTCCCGACGCCGACCTACGGAGGCTGCAGATGCCGTACCGCGCCGACCCCGGCGACCTGACCGTTCTCTCGGTGCTGCTGGCCGACAGGTCACAGGCGGCGACCGGCCTGTCGAACCGGATCGTGTCCACGCTCACCGCACATGGTCACCCCCGGTCCGCCGCCGGGGTGGCCGGCACCCTGCGGTCCGTCGAGGAGTGGGCTCGAGCCGGCGCCGCCGACCTGAAGCGACGGATCGCCGTCCTCGAGTCGGGCGAAGCCGTCGACGGCACCGACACCCGCATCTTCGCCCCCACCCTGAATGGCGCCTCTCCTGCCGGTAGTGGCCCCATCTCGGGGCACGTGCAGGAGTTCTGGCGGATGGCGTTCACCGGGTGTCCCACCGCCGCAGCGGTGGCGGACCTGTTCTCCCGGATGAGCCCCGCCGACGCCGGCAGTGTCGTGGCGGGATGGCCGGAGGTGGTCGGCTCGCTGGACGGCGTCCCCGTCGAGCACCGCATCGCCGCCAACCGGATTCTGATCCGCCACGAGCTGGCGCGGGTACGCGAGGAGCTCCGCCAGGTAACCCACGGGTACACCCCGGTGGCGACCTTCGAGCGGCTGAGGCGGGAGGCGGCGGCATTGACCTCGCTGCTGGAGCGGGACCGGAGGTTCGTCCTCTTCGACTGGGAGGGGGACGGCCGCATCGCCGAGTGGCACGGCTCCCTCGACGCCGGGCACGTGCTGTTCGATATCCCCGGCATGGGTAGTGACAAGCTCTCGTTCGAAGACATCGCCGAGCGGGGGGTGAGGATGGTCCGCCACGATCCCACCGGCGGCGACCTAGCCGTGGTGACCACCCTGGTCTACGAAGCCCCGGACGGTCTGTGGGACGCCTCGCAGGACACCCTGGCCGAAGCCGCCGGCTGGGAGGTGGCACAGTTCGTCGCAGGGCTCGACCTGGGCGACCGGCACCTCACCGTCATGGGGCACTCGTACGGATCGGTGGTGCTGGGTTGGGCCTTCCGCCGCGGCCTGGGTCGGGCGCTCGACCGTGGGGACGACGCCGTGATCGTCGGCTCCCCCGGCACCGGATTCGGGAGCGTCGACGAGATGGACCACCCCGGCCAGGTCTGGGCCATCGTGTCGGCGGACGACTGGATCGACAACGCCTCGTCCTTGCAGCGGGTCCTGTGCAAGCTCCCCCGCTTCGGGCCCGACGGCGCCGACGACTGCGGACTGATCCACGGCACCGACCCCGCCTCTGCGGACTTCGGGGCGCTAGTGGTCTCCGTCGACGACGGCTCGACCCACAGCGGTTACTGGGACGTTGATGTCCGGGTCGACGGCACCGAGATCCCCAGGCAGGGCCTCTCCACCATCATCGCCATCGCCACCGGCGCCTACGACAGGATCAGGTTCAGCGACTGACCGCGTCGGTGGCGCCTGCCGAGGGCCGACCGCTCAGACGATCACCCAGTCGGTCTGCACCGTCAGGCCGCCGAGCGAGCAGCGCAGGCTGATCGGCCCGGCGGGGACGCCGTCGAAGGTGAACCGACCCAGGTCGTCGCTGGTGGTCTCGGTGGAGTGACCGTCGTGCCGCATCTCTATGGTCGCCACCTGCGGCGGCACCAGCTGGCCGATGATGCGCCGCGAGCCCTCCCCGAGCACAGCCACCTCGATCTCGAGCCCGGGTGAACGGAACGTCACCTGGCGTGTCTCCTCGCCCCGTACCCCGACCAGCTCCTCGATGGCCGAGTCGAACACCAGCTCGGCCAGCTCGGCGTCGAGAGCGCGCCAGCCGAACCCTGCCCGGGCATACTCAGACACGGCATGGGGCACGGGATCGGCCTGGTTGAGTGCCCGACCCAGTGCGGCGAGGAGCTCCTCGTCGCTCATGTCGTACCATGTCTTGTCGTTCATTCTCCAGGCCCCTTCGATTCGATTCGGCCGCCCTGGTCACGTTCCAGGATGCGGCGCAGCTTCTCGAGACAGCGGGCCCTGGTAGGCCCGATGCTGCCCTTGGGGCGCCCGATCAGCTCGGCGATTGTGTCGTAGTCGAGCGGAGGGTCGGTGACCAACAACCGCAGCAACTGCTGTGCCTCCGGATCCAGCTCGGCGAACGCCGCCACCAGTGCGGTGTTGCGCTCGTCGACGAGGAGGCCCCAGTCGAGTTCCGGCAGGGTCTCGTCGACCCTCTCGTGGTCCATCTCGGTCGGGATCGTCCTCCGCTGGGAGCGAGACACCCGGAGCGACTCGTTGCGAGCCGTGGAGCAGAGCCACGCCGGGAGTCTCTCCGGCTCGCGGATCCTGTCCACGTTCTCGACCAGGCGCAACCACACCGTCTGGCACACATCGGAGGATGTAGCGTCCCCGAGCCGGTAACCCCGGACCACTGACCAGACCAGGCGCTCGTAGCGAGCGACGATCACGTTCCAGGCCCGTGCGTCGCCGTTGCTCGCCGAAGCCAGCAGCTCTGTCGTCGATCGGTCTTCCATCACGACAAAAGCTAGAGCCTCGACACCCATTCGGTCCATTTCGGCCGGTCCTCCGTACTCGACGGCACTGAACACAAGAGGACCACACCGGCGCCGTGATACGCGGAAAAGACCGGATCTTGGAAATCCACCGGCCGGGAAGATTTTCTGGAATCCGCGTATCTGCGCCGCGGCAGCGTGCTCTGGTCGGTCGGCACAGGGGGGAGGCTCCGCAGCAAGGGAGCAGCCCACAGCCCTGCCTCGGGGAGACGGTCAGGGCAAGAGAGAAGGGGAGCGCACCTCGGCGCTCCCCTTCTCTGCGCGAGCCTCAGAAGGCGGCGTCGGCGAGGTTCATCACGGCGCCGTCCTCGACCTCTGCGGCGCGGCGGCGGAGGGTGGCCTTGGGAAGGGCGTGGGTTGCGAAGAAGCGGGCGGCGGCGATCTTGCCCTGGTAGAAGTCGCCGTCGGCGCCCGACACCCCCTCCGCCAGCGCCTGCTCGGCGATCTCGGCATGCCGCAGCAGGAGCCAACCGATGACCATCTCGGCGGCGCTCTCGAGGAGGGCGTTGGTGTGCAGCCCCGACCGGTAGATCTCGGCCGGCTCCGCCTGGGCCTGCATGACGTGGCCGACCAGGACCCCGATGTGGCCCTGGACCTCCTCCAGCGCGGTGCCGAGCAGGGCGCGCTCCACCTCGAAGGAGGGGGACCCGCCCTTCACCAGCTCTAGGATCTCCCCACCGAGTCGGGTCAGGGTGGCTCCCTGGTCGCGGACGATCTTGCGGAAGAACAGGTCGAGAGCCTGGATCGCCGTGGTGCCCTCGTAGAGGCTGTCGATCTTGACGTCGCGGATGTACTGCTCCAGCGGGTAGTCCTGGGTGAACCCGGATCCGCCGAACACCTGGAGCGACTGGCCCAGCAGCTCGTAGGCCTTCTCCGACGAGTAGCCCTTGAGCAACGGCAGCAGCAGGTCGGCCAGCTTGCCCCAGTGGGGGTCCTCGGGCTCGATGCGGGCGCGGTCCAGCGCCCAGGCGGTGTGGAACAGCAGTGCCCGCATGCCCTCGGCGTGGGACTTCTGCAGCATCAGCAGGCGGCGCACGTCGGGATGGCGGATGATCTCCACCCGGGGGGCGGTCTTGTCGGTCATCCGGGTCATGTCGGCGGACTGCACCCGCACCTTGGCGTACTCCAGGGCGTTGAGGTACCCGGTCGACAGCGTCGACATCGACTTGGCGCCGATGAGCATGCGGGCGTCCTCGATGATCCGGAACATCTGGGCGATGCCGTCGTGGACATTGCCCACCAGGTAGCCGACGGCGGGGATGCCGCCGCCGAAGGTGAGCTCGCAGGTGGTGGAGGACTTGATGCCCATCTTGTCCTCGAGGTTGGTGGCGAAGACCCCGTTGCGCTCACCGATGGACCCGTCCCGGTTCACGTGATACTTGGGGACGATGAACATCGACAGGCCCTTGGTGCCCGGCTCGGCGCCCGCGGGGCGGGCCAGCACCAGGTGGATGATGTTCTCGGCGAAGTCGTGCTCGCCGGAGGTGATGAAGCGCTTGACACCCTCGATGTGATAGACCCCGGCCGCCTCGTCGACGGCGACGGCCTTGGTGGTCCCGGCGCCGACGTCGGACCCGGCATCGGGCTCGGTGAGGACCATGGTGCCGCCCCAGCGGCGCTCGATCATGGGGAGGGCCCAGCGCTCCACCTGTTCCGGTGTGCCCAGGTTGCCGATGGCATTGGCCATGAGCCCTCCGGAGACGAAGAAGAAGGCGGCACCGTTGGCGCCGACGAGCATCTCCTGGGCAGCCCACCGAACCTGGCTGGGGCTGCCGAAGCCGCCCAACTCCCGGGCGATGCCGAGCCGGTCCCAGCCTCCCTCGTAGACGGCGGCCAGGCTGGCCTTGAGCGAGTCGGGAAGGACCACCTCGCCGTCGACCAGCTTGGGGGGATTGCGATCGGCGTCGGCGAAGCTGGCGGCGAACTCCTCGCGGGCGAGACGATCGATCTCGCCGACGATGTCGCCGACGATCTCGCTGTCGAGGTCCTCGAAGGGGGCGGCGCCGAGGTCGTCATCGAGGTGGTTGACCTCGAAGAGGTTGAACAGGATGTCTCGGACGTTGCTCTTGTAGTGCCCCATGGCACACCTCCCGGTGATGCTCGCCGGCGGTCACCGCGGCTCCCCATGCCGGCTTGTGGTCTCTGGCTACCCGAATCTTGAGTATACGCCTAATTTTGAGCGCCAGTTCAAGTTTGACGGTGAGGCGGCGTCGCGGTGCGACCCGCTAGCGTGCCTCCCGACACGAGGAGGCACCAGGGTGGCGAGATACCAGGCCGGGCTGCGCACCGAGACCCGCATCATCGAGGCCACCCGGCAGCTCCTCGGCGAGGTGGGCCTGGATGGGACAACCCTCAAGGCCATCTGCGAGCGGGCCGGGGTGCGAGCGGGCAGCTTCTACAACCTGTTCGCCTCCAAGGAGGAGGCGGTGCTGCGGGTGGTAGCCGAGTCGATGCGCGCCGTCGACCCCGATCCCGAGGGTCGGGGGACCGAGACCGTCGCCGACCTGGTGGACGCCTACGTCGAGTTCATCCGCACCCAGCCCATCGCCGCCAGGATCTACCTGCAGATCGCCATCTCCGGCGCCCTCACCGACGACGCCATGCGGGCCAGGGTGCTCCGCCACCATCAGCGCCGCATCACCCGCTACCGCGAGGCCCTCCGCCGCCACGACCCGGACCTCACCGAAGAGGCCGCCACCGGGGATGCCCAGATCATCCTGGCCACACTCAACGGGCTCGCCTTCCACTGGCTGCTCGAACCGGGGTTCGACTACGCGGCGCGGATGCGTGGGCTGTTGGGTGCGGAGGGAGTATTGAGTACTAGGTACTAGGTACTACGTACTAAGAGTGCCGTCTCAGGGCCTCGAGGTAGTCCACCGGGGTGTCGACATCCACAGGAGAGGGGATGTCGAACGTGACGTGGTGGACGGGGTGCGGGGGGTTCTCGACGAGCAGCGGCCACAGGGGCTTGCCGCCTTCCAAGCTGGCGATGTGTTCCAGCGCCTGCCGGGACAGCAGGAAGGGGTGGTTGGGGAGGGCGTCGGCGTATTCCGCCACCGCTGCCCAGGGATGCTCTTCTTCCCACAGGTGGACGAAGGCGTCGACGATGGTGGAGTCGACGCCGGGCATGTCTGCCAGCAGGAGGAGGACCGCCTCGCAGTCGCCGGCGGCGGCGACACCGGCGCGCAGCGAGGAGAGGTTGCCGGTGACGTAGTCGGGATTGTGGGCAAGGAGCACGCCGGGGGTATCCACCGAGGCACGGACCTCGCCGGCACGGTGGCCGGTCACCACCACGACCCGGGACAGGGACGAGGCCGCTGCGGTGGCGGTGACCAGCGCGACCATGGTGCGTTCGCCGAAGCGCAGGAGTTGCTTGGGGGTGTCGCCCCCGAGACGCTCGGAGAGCCCGGCGGCGAGGACGATGCCGGTGACGCCGCCCATTAGCCGAGTAGGGCGTCGGCGAGACCGCCGAGGTCGTCGGCGGTGAGTTCGGGCATCGGGTCGGGAAGGCCCCAGATGGCGCCGGGGCGGGCCAGGAAGGCGCCCTTCATGCCGACACCCTGGGCGCCGCGGACGTCCCAGTCGTGGGCGGCCACCATCAGGCACCGGTCCAGTTCGACACCGCTCCGCATCGAAGCCATCAGGTAGACCTCGGGAGCGGGCTTGAAGCGGCGCACCTCGTCGACCGACAGCAGCGTGTCCAGGTACCCGGCGATGCCGGAGTGCGATATCTGGTCGATGGCGACGCCGTAGCTGTTGTTGGTGAGGGCGATGAGGCTGAGGCCCGCCGCCTTGAGCCGCTCCAGCGCCGGTATCACGTCGGGATGGGGCGGCAGGGTGCGCAGGCCGTCGGCGACGGCTGCGGCGCCGTCGGCGTCCAGCGCCACCCCGCGCCGGGCCGCCACCACCTGGAGGGCGCCGGCGGCGATCTCGGCGAAGGGCCGGTAGACCCCGAGTTGGTTGGCCAGCAGCGACCCGTGGAGGGTGCGGGCCAGCCACTCCCCCATGGCGCCCTCACCGCCCGCCGCCCCGTCCACCGCCGGGGCCAGCGTCGCCAGGTCGAGGAGGGTCTCGTTGACGTCGAGGACGACGGCGGAGGGACGGCTCACTTCGGCGCCATGCGGATGCCGCCGTCCATCCTCACGGTTTCGGCGTTCATGTAGGGGTGGGTGAGCAGGAAGTGGGCCAGGGTGGCGTACTCGTCGGGACTGCCCAGGCGCGGCGGGTTGAGCACCTGTTGACCGAGGCTCTCCCGTGCCGGCTCGGGGAGGCCCGCCAGCATCGGGGTGTCCATGATCCCGGGGGCGATGGTGTTGATCCGGATCTGGCGGGAAGCCAGGTCTCGGGCCACCGGGAGCGTCATCCCCACCACTCCACCCTTGGAGGCGGAGTAGGCGGCCTGGCCGATCTGCCCGTCGAAGGCGGCCACCGAGGCGGTGTTGACGATGGCGCCGCGGTCGCCGTCCTCGTCGGGCTCGTTGGCGGCCATGCGGGCCGCGGCGAGGCGGATGCAGTTGTAGGTGCCGATCAGGTTGATCGTGACCACCTTCTTGAAGAGGTCGTAGTCGTGGGGTACGTCGTCACGGCCCAGGGTGCGCTGTGGCGGGGCGATGCCGGCACAGTTGACCAGGGCTCGCAGCGGGCCCAGCTCGGAGGCGGCATCCACCGCCGCCTGGACGTGGTCGGCGTCGGTGACGTCGCAGACCACGGCGGCACCGCCGATCTCGGCGGCGACGGGCCCGCCGTCCTGCAGGTCGGCGATGATGACGCGGGCGCCGTCGGCGGCGAGCCGGCGTGCCGTGGCGGCGCCCAGACCGGACGCACCACCGGTGACGATGGCGGAGATGTCGTTGAGTCGCATGGGCGCGACGCTAGCGCGACGCCGGTGAGGAGCGAGCCAGGCGACCCGCGCGGGGGCGTCCGGGTCCCCTGGATCCTCGCTCCTTGCCGCCCCCTTTGCCTCCGGGAATCGACGCGAGGACGACACCTGCAAAGCCGCCCCACCGATCCCCGGTATACGTCGCAGGACCTGCGAGCGGTTCATCCCGGCTTCCGCAGGAACTCCTCGACGATGGCCAGGAGGTCATCGCCGTAGAGTTCGAGCTTCACCGGGCCCATGCCGGGGATGGCGAGAAGGTCGCGCTCGCTCCTCGGGGCGCGGTCGGCTATGTCGAAGAGGGTACGGTCGTGGAGGATCACGAACGGAGAGACTCGCCGTTCCCGTGCCGTCTCGGTCCTCCACGAGCGCAGCGCGGTGACCAGCCGCTCGTCGAGGCGTTCCCAGTCCAGTTCGCCACGCTCCCGAGGTCCGGCTGCGGCCCGGGCTCTCCGGGAGGGCTCCACAACCGGTCTGGCTTGGGCGGGCTCGCCGGCGGGGCGGGGCTTGGCGATCTCGGCGAGGAAACGCGACGGGCGCTTCTCGTCGGCCAGCACCACCGCCTGGGCGATGGCTCGGGTGACGGCGACATGGAACACGCGCCGTTCCTCCTCGACGTCCTCGGCGAGGTCGTGCGGGAAGCTGCCGGCGTCGGCGCCGAGCACGATCACCCGGGGCCATTCCATGCCCTTGACCCGGTGGACCGATGAAAGGGTGACGGCACCCTCGGTGCGGGGCCGGGCGACCGCCCGTTCCAGCCAGGGGACGAAGTCGTCCAGGTCCCGGTGGATGGCGGCGGCGCGGCGGACCGCCACCAGGTCGTCGGAGTGGGCGGAGCGGGAGGCGTCGGAGCGGCCGGCGTCGAGGTCGCGCGCCGACTTCCCCAGTCCGATGCCGTCCACGATGAACGACACCAACTGGAGCGCGTCTCCTTTGGCTGCGACGGCGGCGGCCCGGGCCACGTCCCCGCAGAAGTCCTCCCAGCGCACGGAATGTGCCGGTTCGAAGACGTCCTTCAGTGCCCACAGGCCGTCGAGGTCGTAGCTGCGCCGCACCAGTGCCTGTCGCGCGGGCTGGTTGATACGGCGCCCGGGGCGTACCACCGCCTCGACGACGTCGTTGCGGGCGAGCTGGTCGGGATGCATCGCCATCCGCATCCAGGCGAACAGCGCCGATATCACGGTGCGGCGCAGTGAGTCCTCCGACAGCAGGTCGTCGCTGGGGACCCCCGCCTCCACCAGCGCCGCCTTGACGGCGATGAGCGACGAGTTGACGCGGCTCAGCACGGCGATGTCGTCGGGGGCGGCGCCATCCTCGAGCCACCCGGCGATGAGCTCGGCAGCGTGCCCCGCCATGCCGTCGCCGGGGATGCGACGGACATCGAGAGCGCCCGGGGCGGCGTCGTCACGGGCGGCGACGATGGTCTTGGCGATGCGGCGCCGGTTGTACGTGAGCAGGTTGGCGGCGGCGTCCACCACCGCCGGCGGGCAGCGGTAGTTGGTGGTGAGGGCGTGGGCGCCGGCGCCGGGGAAGAGGTCCTCGTAGCCGATGAGGAAGCCGGGGTCGGCGCCGTCGTAGCCGTAGATCACCTGGTCGTCGTCGCCGACGCCGAACACGTCGAGTTGCGGAGATGCGACGAGGCGGATGAGCAGCACGTAGGCGGGGGTGAGGTCCTGGAACTCGTCCACCAGCATGTGGCTGCAGCGGCGCTGCCAGAGGCGGCGCAGTGCGGGGTCCCGTGCCAGCGCCTCGATCGCTCCGTACACCTGCTCGGCGTGGTCGACCGCCCCGCCCCGGTAGAGGCGCTCCCGGTAGATCTCGAACATGGATGCCAGCCCGGGGACGTCGTCCCGCTCACCCTCCACCTCCTCGGGGTCGGCGAGCCGGGACCGCACCGCCTGGAGGGCTTCGATGTAGGGGCCGATGGGGTCGGCGTTGGCGCGGCGGGGCACCTGCACCAGCCGCTGCACGATGGAGCGGGCGTCCCGCTCGCTGATCAGCTCGAGCCCGGGGCGGGCCTGGCGCAGGATCTCCCATCCCAGGGAGTGGATGGTGCGCGCCGTGGAGCGGTCGGCGCCGCTGCGCTCCCGCAGCTCCCGTGCCGCCCGCTCGTTGTAGGCGAGGGCGGTCACCAGCTCCGCCTCGATGCCCCAGGCGCCGGTGAGCATCGTCAGGCGGGAGGTGAGGGTGCGCGTCTTGCCCGACCCGGCCGGGGCGATGATGCGGGCGGCACCGGCACCGTGCATGACCGCCTCCTCCTGGTCGGGCGCCAGACCTCCGGGAGCGGACGGCGCAGGGGGCACGAACCCGGGGCGGCCCCGCTCGGCGGACTCGCCGTGGATCACCGGGTGGCCCAGCGGCGGCAGCGGCTGGCGGGGACCGCCGTCGATCCACACGTCGGTGCCGTCGGGGAGCACCGCGTCGGCGACGGTACTTGGCTCCACCCCCAGCGGGGCGGCCTTGGCGGTCCACCACCAGCGCGGTGCTCCGTCGCGGGCGTCGTAGTTGTTGGTGAACGCCAGGAAGCGGAGCCGCTCCCGGGGGAAGAGGAAGCCGGCGTCGAGGGACCAAACCGGCCGCGTGTCGGACTCGTCGCCGGCGAGGGCGTCGTCGGGCAGGTCCCACACCACCACCAGCGGGGCACGGGAGACCCAGTGACGGTGCAGTCCGTCGGCAACGGCGTCGGGACGCTCCAGCACGGTGACGTCGAGGGTCACCACCGGTGCCCCCTCCCAGGCCGGCGGCACCGCCTGGCCGGCGCGGACGACGACGCCGCGTCCCAACTCCCTCGGTCCCGGAACGGTCATGGCGGGGAGAGTAGGAGCGGGCACAGACACGGTCGGCCGGCGGTACTCTTGCGGGCATGAGCGACGAGCCCGGCGACCGGTCCTCGGGATTCCTCGGCGGCAATGTCTGGATCCTGATCCCGCTGGCGGCGCTGAGCATCCCCATCATCGCCGTCCTCGGGCAGGCCACCAACGCCGACTGGATGGGCTGGATCTTCGGTGTGCTCGCCACCATCGGGGCGGTCACACTCTCGGCCCGCTCGTTGATGACCCACCGGTCACGGCTGAGGATCGAGGAGCTGGAGGCGAGGGAGCGCGTCCTGCGGGCCGAGCACGATCAGCTCTCGGCGGCCGAGCAGATCCTGGCCCGGGACGCCGGTCTGCACGAACTGCGCCAGGTCGTGCAGCGCGACTCCGAGACCGAGACCGAGACCGGTTGACGTCATGACACTTCCTGCCGGGGTCGGGGTGGCCCTCATCACCCTGTTCGGCGACGACCTGGCTGTGGACGTTGTGGCCACCGCCGAGCACGCCCGGCGCCTCAGCGAGGCCGGGATCCGGCATATCCTCGTCGCCGGATCCACCGGGGAGGCCGCCACGCTCGACCGGGACGAGCGCATCGCCCTCATCGGTGCGGTGCGCGAGGCCGTCCCCGCCGAGGTGCCCGTCATCGCCGGCACCGGGGCGCCGTCGGCACACCAGGCGGCGGCCCTCACCCGGGACGCCGTCGCCGCCGGCGCCGACATCGTCATCGCCCTGAGCCCTCCCCGCAGCGACGATCCGCGGCCGTACTATGCCGCGGTGCGGGACGCCGCCGGGGACGTCCCGGTGCTGGGTTACCACTTCCCCGCCGTGTCGCCTCCGGGCATCCCGCTCAGCCTGCTCGACGAGCTGGACATCGACGCCTGCAAGGACTCCACCGGCGACGCCGGCCGGCTGCTGGTGGAGGTAGGGGGGCACACCACCCCGGTCTACGTGGGCAGCCCGGCGCTGGCGCTCCTCGCCGGCCGGGTGGGGGCGCCGGGGGCGATCCTCGCCCTGGCCAACGCCCTCCCCGAGGACTGCGTCGCTGCCTTCGCCGGGGATGTCGCCGCCCAGCTCCGCCTCGGCGAGGCGATCCCGGTGCTGGCATCCCGCTTCCCCGGAGGCGTCAAGCAGCTCACCGCGGCTGCCTTCGGCACCTCGCAGACCGCCCGGGCGGGATGACGTGAGCGACCGCGTCGGTTTCGCCGGCCTGGGGATCATGGGTGGGGGCATGGCCCGCAACCTGCTCGCCAAGGGGCATCCCCTCACCGTGTGGAACCGCAGCCCGGCCCGGTCCGAGGCCCTGGCGGCTGCCGGCGCCGCGGTGGCGGGTTCGCCCGAGGACCTGGCGCGGCGGTCCGATGTGGTGTTGATCTGCGTGTCCGACACGCCCGACGTCGAGGAGCTGACGCTCCGCCCCGACGGCCTCCTCGCCGGCCTGGCCCCCGGCTCGCTGGTGGTGGACCACTCCACCATCAGCCCGGCGGCCACCGAGCGCCTGGCGGCGCGCCTGGCCGAGGCGGGATCGTCCTGGCTCGACGCCCCTGTGAGCGGTGGGTCGGAGGGCGCGGCGCGGGGGACGCTGTCGATCATGGTGGGTGGCGACGCCGCCGACCTGGAGCGGGCTCGCCCGTACCTGGAGGCATTCGGGACGACGATCACCCACGTCGGCCCGGTCGGCGCCGGGCAGAGGGTGAAGATCGTCAACCAGATACTCGTGGTGGTCAACCAGCTCGCCGCCTCGGAGGCGTTGCTGTTCGCCGGGGCGGCCGGACTCGATCTGGACACCACCCTGGCGGCGGTGAGCGGCGGCGCCGCCGGGTCGTGGATGCTGGCCAACCGAGGTCCCCAGATGATCCGCGGCGACTGGGCACCCGGGTTCACCATCGACCTGCAGCAGAAAGATCTGCGGCTCGCCCTTGAAGCCGCCGACGAGCTCGGCGTGCCCCTGGTGGCCACGTCGCTGGTCTACCAGCTCTACCGCACGCTGCAAGCGCGGGGCCTCGGCGCGGAAGGGAATCATGCACTGGTGAAAGCTCTCGAGGAACTGTCAGGTCTGCACCTCAGCGGGTAGTAC
>CAZOGW010000015.1:31047-38933 GCA_964579415.1 uncultured Acidimicrobiaceae bacterium
TACGTAGTACGCTTCTTACGCCCAGCCCAGCTCGCGGAGCCTGGCGTCGTCGATGCCGAAGTGGTGGCCTATCTCGTGGATCACGGTGACGGCGATGCGTCGCCTCAGCGCCTCCCGGTCGCGAACCATGCGAAGATGCGGCCCACGGAAGATGGTGATGCGATCCGGCATGACGCCGCTGTACGACATGGGGCTCCTCCTGGTCAGGCTCACCCCCTGATAGAGACCGAGGAGGGTGCCCCGATGCCCGGCCTGCTGGTGCGGCGCCGGCCACTCCTCGACGACCACGGCCACATTGTCCATGTAGCCGGCCAGCTCGTCGGGGATGAGGTCGATGGCCTCGGCCACCAGGTCGTCGAACTCGGCCGGGCTCACATCTGTCAACATCCGGCAAGCCTATATCCGTCCAGGGCTACCGGGGAGGAGGTCGCATGAGGCGACGCAGATTGGGACACACCGGCTTCACGGTGTCGGAGGTCGGGTTCGGGGCGTGGGCCATCGGCAGCGCCTGGGGCGAGGTGACCGACGACGACGCCATCGCCACGCTGCACGCCGCTCTCGACGCCGGCGTCACCTTCATCGACACTGCCGACGTCTATGGCGACGGGCGCAGCGAGCGGCTCATCGCCCGGCTGAAGCGGGAGCGACCCGACGCCGAGATCGTGGTGGCCACCAAAGCGGGACGCCGGCTCGCCCCGCACACCGCCGATGGTTACGACGCAGCCAACCTGGGCTCCTTCGTCGACCGCAGCCTGCGCAACCTGGAGACGGACACCATCGACCTGCTCCAGCTCCACTGCCCGCCACCGGAGGTGTTCTACCGCCAGGAGGTGTTCGCCGTCCTCGACGACCTGGTCGCCGCCGGCAAGCTGCGCAGCTACGGCGTCAGCGTGGAGAAGGTCGAGGAGGCGCTCAAGGCGATCGAGTTCCCCGGTGTGGCCACGGTGCAGATCATCTTCAACATCCTGCGCCGCCGCCCCTCCGAGTTGTTCTTCGCCGAGGCGGCCCGCCGCGACGTGGGCATCATCGCCCGGGTGCCCCTGGCCAGCGGCCTGCTCTCCGGGAAGATGACGGCCGATTCGACCTTCGCCGCCGACGACCATCGCAACTTCAACCGCAACGGCGAGTCGTTCGACGTCGGCGAGACGTTCTCCGGGATCCCCTTCGACCGGGGCCTGGAGGCGATGGAGGCGATCCGGCCCCTCGTTCCCGCCGGCGCCACCCCGGCGCAACTCGCCCTCAGGTGGATCCTCATGTTCGACGAGGTGTCCACGGTGATCCCCGGCGCCCGGCGCCCCGACCAGGCCGTCGCCAACGCCGCCGCCTCGGATCTCCCCGCCCTCGACGCGGCGACCATGGACGCCCTCGAGATGATCTACGACACCTACGCCCGCCCCCACGTCCACCACCGCTGGTAACCGCGCGGCGACAGCCCTTCAGCCGCCGCGGCGGGCGAGGCGGGATTCGAGCTTGTCGCGGTAACGGATGGATACCGGGTGCTTCAGCGCCCAGCGCAGCGTGTCGACCGGGGTGGCGACGGCGTAGTGGATGTCCATCAGGTCCTGGAGCGTGGGGGCGTCCGGGTCGCCGGGCTCCCGGGTCACCTCGTCACCCTGGTGCACCGTCCCCGGGATGACGACGCGGCTGTAGAAGCCGGGCCGCCGTGCCCGGCGGAAGCGGTCGATGAAGTCCGGGTCGCCGACGTGGTGGGCGAACACCACACAGGGGATGCGGGGCGCCGTCACTTCCAGGACCACCTCTCCCACCGCGTAGCGGTCACCGATCCGCACCGGCTCGGCGCCGAACCCGTCGAAGGTGAGGTTCTCCCCGAACCGCCCCGGCGGAGGAGTCTCGCCGGTGTGTTCCGCCCACCAGGCGTAGTCGTCCCCGGAATAGACGTAGACCGCCTGATCGGGGCCGCCGTGGTGCTTCTCGTCGGCCACGGTGTCACCGGCCACGCCCAGCGGGTGAACCCGCGCCGAGGCCACCGGCGACTTGTCGATGCCGGTGTCGACCAGGCGCGAGCCGAGATCCATGGTCACCGCCGGGCCGATGTTGATGGAGACGAGCCGCATCGGAGGCATTATCGCCGTTGTTTCCCGGCTCGCTTGCGCTCGCTCTCGGTGAGGTGGCGCTTGCGGACCCGGATCGAAGCCGGGGTGATCTCCACCAGTTCGTCGTCGGCGATCCACTCGATGGCCAGCTCCAACGTCATATCGCGCGGCGGCTCCAGCTTCACCGCCTCGTCCTTGGAATGGGTGCGGATGTTGGTGAGCTGCTTGCCCTTGGCGGCGTTGACCTGCATCTCCTCGGGGCGTGAGGCCTCGCCGATGATCATCCCCTCGTAGACCACCTCACCGGGACCGATGAACAGCTCCCCCCGCTTCTGCAGGTTGTCCAGGGCGAACGCCGTCGCCTCACCCTGGCGGTCGGCCACCATGGCGCCACCGGTGCGGTGGGGCAGCTCGCCGGCCCACGGGATCCACCCGGCGTGGTGCTGGTGTACCAGCGCGGTGCCCCGGGTGGCGGTCATCAGCAGCGAGCGGAACCCGATGAGGCCCCGGGCGGGCGCCTCCAGGGTGACGATGGTGCGCCCCGAGTCGCCGGGCTGCAGGTCGCTGACCTTGCCCTTGCGGGGCGCTGCCGCCTGGGTGACGGTGCCGACGTGCTCGTCGGGGACGTCGATGACGGCCCGCTCTATCGGCTCGTGGGGGGCGCCGTTGATCTCGCGGATGATGACCTCGGGACGGCTCACTTGCAGCTCGTAGCCTTCGCGGCGCATCGTCTCGATGAGCACGGCGAGTTGCAGCTCGCCGCGACCGGCCACCTCGATGACCTCGGGCGAGGAGGTGGCGCCGATGCGGATGGAGACATTGCCCAGGACCTCCCGGTCGAGGCGCTCCTTGATCTGGCGGGAGGTGACGAAACGGCCCTCCTTGCCCGACAGGGGCGACGTGTTGACCCCGAAGGTCATGCGCAGCACCGGCTCGTCCACCTCCAGCCGGGGAAGCGGCACCGGATCGGTCGGGTCGGCGAGGGTGTCTCCGATCTCGACCTCGGGGAACCCGGCGATGACGAAGAGGTCGCCGGCGGAGCGCTGGGCCACCTCGGTGCGGCCCAGACCGGTGAAGCCCATCAGCGTGGTGAGCCGGCGTTTGAGCGGCGGCTCCTCCTCGTTGGCGTGGCACAGCGCCACCTGCTCCCCGGCCCGCAACGTCCCCTGCACCACCCGCCCGATGGCGAGGCGGCCCAGGTAGTCGGAGGCGTCCAGGTTGGTGACCAGCGCCTGCAGCGGAGCCGCCGGGTCACCTGACGGGGCCGGGATGGCGGAAACGATGGTGTCGAGCAATGCCTCCATGCCGGCGCCCTCGGCGGGCAAGCCGATCCCGACCGCGCTGCGGCCCTGGCGGGCGACGGTGGACACGATGGGGAACTCGATGTGCTCCTCGGCGGCATCGAGGTCGAAGAAGAGCTGGTAGATCTCGTCCACCACCTCGTCGGCGCGGGCGTCGCTGCGATCGACCTTGTTGACCACGACCACGGCGGGGAGCTTGGCGGCGAGGGCCTTGGAGAGTACGTAGCGGGTCTGCGGCATCGGCCCCTCGGCGGCGTCGACGAGCAGCAGCACTCCGTCGACCATCGCCAGCGCCCGCTCCACCTCGCCACCGAAGTCGGCGTGGCCCGGTGTGTCCACCAGGTTGATGCGGGTGCCTTTCCACTCCACCGACGCCGCCTTGGCGAGGATGGTGATGCCCCGCTCCCGCTCCTGGTCGTTGGAGTCCATGATGCGGTCGACCGGCGCCTCGTGGGCGGCGAAGACGCCGGTGGCGGTGAGGAGCGCATCGACCAGCGTGGTCTTGCCATGGTCGACGTGCGCGATGAAAGCAACGTTCCGGAAGGAGGAGGACATAGAACAGGATGTTACGGCAGCGCCGCGGCGACGAGTACTTGGTACTTGGTACTTGGTAATCGCGGATACCAAGTACCAAGGACCTCCCCGCTCGAGCCGGCGTCGGACCCCGGCGAAAGGCCTCACAGACCTCAGAGCTCGTTGCCGCTCTCTCGACCTTCCGCGAAGGCGCTGATGTTCCTGATCGTGGTCGCCGAGATGGCTGCCAGGGCCTCCTCGGTGAAGAAGGCCTGGTGGCCGGTGACGAGGACGTTGGGGAAGGTGAGCAGGCGGGAGAACACATCGTCCTGGATCACGGTGTCGGAGAGGTCCTCGAAGAACAGGTCGTCCTCCTCCTCGTATACGTCGAGGCCCAGGTAGCCGATGTGACCCTCCTTGAGCGCCTCGATGGCGGCGGCGGTGTCGATGAGTGCGCCGCGACCGGTGTTGATGATCATCACCCCGGGCTTCATCTGGCCGATGGTGACGGCGTCGATGAGATGGTGGGTGTCAGGGTTCAGTGGTGAGTGCAGGGTGATGACGTCGGACTTGGCGAACAACTCGTCGAGGGAGACGTACTCGACCCCGAACGACGTCGCCTCCTCGTTGGGGTACGGGTCGTAGCCGACCACGCGGCAGCCGAAGCCCTTGAGCAGGCGGGCCACCTCGCGCCCGATGAGGCCGGTACCCACCACCCCGACGGTGCGAGCCCCCAGATCGAAGCCGAGCAGCCCGTCGAGGGCGAAGTTGCCCTCACGCACCCGGGCGTAGGCGCGGTGGATCTTGCGGTTGAGCGCAAGCATCAGCGCCACGGTGTGCTCGGCCACCGATCGGGGCGAGTAGGCGGGCACCCGGGCGACGGTGATGCCCAGATCGCGGGCGGCGTCGAGGTCGATGTTGTTGAAACCGGCGCTGCGCAAGGCGACCATCCTCACCCCGCCACGGTGTAGCCGGCGCAACACCGGCGGGTCGAGCAGGTCGTTGACGAATGCGCAGACGGCCTGGTATCCCTCCGCCAGCGGGGCGGTGTGGTGGTCGAGGCGGGCCTCCAGGAAGTCCAGCTCGTGGCCGGCCGCGGCGTTGGCCTCGCCGAGGAACCGGATGTCGTAGCGCTTGGCGCTGAAGACGGCGACCCGCATCCGGGGAGTGTACGACCCTGCCGTCCCGGGCCGCGTGTGCCAACATGGCGGCCCATGGTCACCGACACTCCCGACCCGACCGAGATCCCGTTCGTGGTCATCGACGGCGGGGGGAGGCGCTCCGGGGGGCGCCCGTCGCCTGATGCCGACGGTGACCTGGGTGAGATGGGCGCGGCCGCCTTGGTGGCCATGGTGGCCCAGGCGGCGCGGCTGATCGCCATCCCGTGGAAGGTTGCCGGCACCGCGGCGACCCACTTCTCGCAGACCCCGGTGGGGCAGGCGATGGGCGAGTCGCTGCGCGTCGCCCTGGAGGAACCGGCCGGCGAGGGTCGTCAGGAGATGGAACAGGCGACCCAGTGGGCCGGCGAGCAGCTCGCCAAGGTCATCAACGCGCTGGCCCCGGCGTTGCTGGAGGCGGTCGACATCGACGCCGTCCTCGAACACCTCGACCTCGATGCCGCCCTCGCCCGCATCGACGTCAACGCCCTGCTGGCCCGCGTCGACGTCGGTGCCCTGCTCGACCGGGTCGATGTCGACACCCTGAAGGACCGCATCCGGGCCGGCGAGTCCGGCGAGCCCGCCTGACGCCTGGACAGCGGCACAGTGGCTCCGATGCGCTAACGTTGCCGTCACCGCTCACGGGAACGAGGCAAGCGCGACGACGTGCCCCTGTGAGATTCAACGGACTTCCACCTCAACACAGGGTCGGTTGCCTCGTCCGCTCCACCTCCGGCCGCGCCATCGCGCCGCCCGAGCGAGGCCAGACAACATGACGTCCCGCACGACGCGGGACCAAGGAGAAACCTGTGACCGCCCCTACTCCAGCCTCGTTCGCCGATCTCGGCGTCCCCACCCGCCTCGTCGACGCCCTGAACAAGCGCGGCATCGAGGCGCCCTTCCCTGTCCAGGCCGCCACCATCCCCGACGCCATGGCCGGCCGTGACGTCTGCGGCCGGGCCCCGACCGGCTCCGGCAAGACCCTCGCCTTCGGGCTCCCGCTACTGGCGACGGTGGCCAAGGCCGAGCCGCGGCGGCCACGTGCCCTCGTCCTCGCTCCCACCCGTGAGCTCGCCGAGCAGATCAAGCAGGAGCTCCTGCCACTGGCGAGCGCAGTGCAGCGCCGGATCGTCTCCGTCTACGGAGGCGTCTCCTACCACCCGCAGCGCTCGGCGCTGCGCCGCGGTGCCGACATCCTGGTGGCCTGCCCGGGGCGGCTCCTCGACCTGGTGGAGCAGGGCGACGTGCAGCTCGACAGCATCGAGTTCGCCGTGATCGACGAGGCCGACCGCATGGCCGACATGGGCTTCATGCCGCAGGTGCGCAAGCTCCTCGACATGACGCCCGAGAGGCGCCAGACGCTGCTGTTCTCCGCCACCCTCGACGGCGAGGTCGGCGAGTTGACCCGGCGCTACCAGACCGACGCCGCCCGCCACGAGGTGGGGCGGGCCACGACCGACATGGGCGAGGCGCGCCACTTCTTCTGGCGTGCCGAGTCCGGCGAGCGCCTCGAGCACGTGGTCGGCGTGGTGGCCATCGCCGGCCCCACCATCGTCTTCACCCGCACCCGGCACGGCGCCGACCGGCTGGCCCGCCAGCTCGGGGGTGAGGGCATCAAGGCGGCCGCCATCCACGGGGGCCGCAGCCAGGGCCAGCGCTCCAAGGCGCTGGGGCTCTTCACCGACGGCAAGGTCGAGGCGCTGGTCGCCACCGACGTCGCCGCCCGCGGCATCCACGTCGACGACGTCGCCTGCGTGGTGCACTTCGACCCGCCGGCCGACATCAAGGACTACCTGCACCGCTCGGGCCGCACGGCACGCGCCGGCGCCTCCGGTACGGTGGTGTCGTTCGTGGGCCGCAACCAGGTGCGCACCGCCCGTCGCATGCAACGCGATCTCGGTCTGCGCGAGGACGTGATGACGGCCGATCCCTCCGCCATCACCACCAGGGGTTCCGGCGAGGTGGTGGGCGAGGTCGACACCGAGGGCAAGTCGGCCAAGCCGGTGGAGCGGAAGGCTTCGGCGGCCCGCACCGCAGACGGCGGGACCCGCCGCGCTTCCGGCGGTCAGAGCTCGGGTCGTGGCGGGCGCAACTACCGGGGCAACGCCTCGCAGCGTGGCCGCCAGGGGAACCACCGTTCCGGTGGCGCCAGGCGCAGCGGGGCCAACACCCGCAACACCGGTCGTCGGGGATCCTCCGGGAACTGAGCGTCCGGCGTGGGAGCGGATCCCCCGCCCGGCCGACGGTAGCGGCGGCGGCGGTAACGTTGCCGGTGATGGAATCGATCGCACGCCTCTCGCTCGTGGCCCTGGACTGCCGGGAACCCGCCGAGCTCGCCGGCTTCTATTCCAGGATCACCGGGTGGGATGTCCGCCCCTGGGAGGACGACGAGTGGATCCAGCTCGTCGCCGACGGCCCGGTGACCATCGCCTTCCAGAAGGCGCCGGGTCATGAGCCGCCGCAGTGGCCCAGCGACAGCCATCCCCAGCAGCTCCACCTCGACTTCGACGTCGACGACCTCGACGCCGGCGAGGAGGGCGTGCTGGCCATCGGCGCCCGCAAGGCGGAGTTCCAGCCCTATCCCGACGACTTCCGCGTCTACCTCGACCCGGCCGGCCACCCCTTCTGCCTGGTGCTCGCCGGCTGACGCTCCTAGCCGCCGCCTAGCGGGCGCCAAATTTGCCTTTAGACCCTTGCCTCAGGGTGGCCGTATACCCAACCTGAGAGCAGGAGGTTCTCCTTCTTCATCTCCCCCCGGGCTTTGACGGGGGGAGTACCCCTGACGGAGGCTTTGCGGAGGCAGGGGGGAGGGGGCTCTTCTTCATCTCCCCCCGGGCTTTGACGGGGGGAGTACCCCTGAC
>CAZOGW010000016.1:0-3424 GCA_964579415.1 uncultured Acidimicrobiaceae bacterium
GGTCTGGTGCCGGTCCGCACTGGCGGGCGACATCGTGGAGCGCGCCGGAGAAGGTGCCTTCCGGCTGGCGCCGCACATGGACACCATCCTCCTCGACGACGGGTCGCCGGCATACGTAGGCGGCACCGTTCATGTGCTGGCACAGCCGGACATCTTCGACCGGTTCTCACAGACCCTGCCCACCGGGGAGCGGACCTGGTGGGATCGTTCCACCCCCGGGTTCATCGAAGGCGTGGCAGGCACCGGATCGGCGTTCTACGTGCGGCTCATCCCCGGCGGCCTGAACCTGGTGCCGGGCCTCGACGAGAGGCTGGGCGGCGGTGCCCGCATCCTCGACACTGCCTGCGGCGCCGGCGTGGGGCTGGTCCGGCTGGCAGAGACCTACCCGTCGGCGACGCTGGTCGGCGCCGATGGCGACGCCTTCTCGCTGAAGCTCGCTGCGGAGCGCCTCGACCGCCACGGTCTGGCCCACCGGGTCGAGTTGGTGCACACACCGCTGGAGGACCTCGACTTCGACAGCGAGTTCGACCTGGTGGTCAACAACATCTCGATGCACGAATGCAGGGACATCGAGCAGGTCACCGGGAAGGTGAAGAGGGCGCTGAAGCCCGGAGGGTTCTTCGTCATCTCCGACTTCCCGTTCCCGGACAGCGACCAGGCGCTCCGCACCGTGCCGGGGCGCATCATGGCGGGGATCCAGTTCTTCGAGGCCCAGATCGACGACCAGCTCCTGCCGGTGGCGACCTACCGCGACCTGCTGGAGCGCCACGGGTTCCGTGATGTGGCCTCGGCGGACCTGACACCGGTGCACGCCATCACTCACGGCTGGCGATAGACGATCATCGCGGCGGAGCCGGAGGGGCCTTGGGTCTACCCTCCGGCTCCGCGCCTCCCCGTGCCGGGCACCCGAGCGGGTACCGGTGGGAGCTCGCGGGCCGGGCCCGCGGGGCGATGGTGTGCCCCGGCGAACATCCGTTGTGCCCGCTTCACCAGGTCCACCGTCACCGCGGTCGCCGGGACGGCGACGATCAACCCGACGATGCCGCCGAGGATCCCGCCGGCGGTCGTCGCCAGGAGGACCACGAGAGGATGGAGGTGGAGCTGCCCGCTCATGACCTTGGGCTCGAGCAGGTTCTCCAGTAGCAGGTTGGCGACCAGCACCACACCGAGGATGATCAGCGCCGGCACAATGCCCCCGCTGGAGAGGGCGAGGAGCGTGGCCAGCCCGCCGCCGACGAACGCCCCGAAGTAGGGGATGAATCCCCCGACGAAGTTGACCACGGCGATCGCCGGTACCAGGGGAACGTCGAGCAGGAGGCACGCCGCCGTCACCACCACCGACACCACCGCCGAGATGATGCTGCGGCCCGTCCAGTACGCCCGCAGCGAGCGCACCGCCGCGGCCACGAAGGCGTCGGCCTCGCCCTGGTACCGCGCCGGTAGCCGGCCGACCAGGGAGGCCCGGATCTCGGGCCCGTCCTTGAGCACGTAGTACATCAGCAGCAGGGCGAGGATCGTCCCCACGAAGAAGGTGACGGTGGCGTTGAGCCCTCCCATCACCGCCGACATGGTGCCCTCGCTGAGCAGGCCACCCACGGACTCCAGGCTGTCCCGGATGCTCTCGAGGATGTCAACGCCGAGCCCGAACGTATCGCTGAGATCGTCGAGGGCGGCGTCGATCTGGGCGACGATGAGGCTCGATTGGCTCACCACGGCACGTACCACGAGGGCGATCACGCCGATCACCGCCAGAACCGAGCCGAGCACTACGGCGGCGGAGGCCAACCCGGCCGAGAGGCCGAGCCGGTGGAGCCGGGAGGCGAGCGGAGCGCCGACGGCGCCGAGCATGACGGCGAACAGGAGGGGCAGGACCAGCTCGCTGATGGCGGCGAGGCCGACGACGACGGCCACGGCCAGGATGGCGACACCGATCACCGCCCACGCCACTATGCCGACGGAGGACGCGGTGTCGACTATGCGAGGGCGGCGCGGCGCCGCCGGGGTCGGCGGCTCCCCGGTGCCGGGCGCGATCCCTTCGGCGGCGGGCGCCGCGTCGTCGGCAGGCAATGGCACCTCCTCGGTCACCGGTGATCCCGGGTCGTCCGCAAGCCTATAGGTGTGTCGAGACCGCTGCGCTGCGAGACGCCCACCCGGCGCGTCGCCGGGCTTATCCTGGCTGACGGGAAGGCCTCAACCATGGACATTCGCGACATTGCACTGACCACTATCGACGGCGGCGCGGCGACCCTCGCCGACTGGGCCGACGATGTCGTGCTCGTCGTCAACGTCGCCTCACGATGCGGCCTCAGCCCGCAGTACGAGACCCTGGAACGACTCCACGAGACCTACCGCCATCGCGGCTTCTCCGTCCTCGGCTTCCCCAGCAACCAGTTCCTCCAGGAACTGGGTAGCGAGGAGGCCATCATGGAGTACTGCTCGACCACCTGGGGCGTCACCTTCCCCATGTTCGCCCGGGTGAAGGTGAACGGCCGGTCGCAGCATCCTCTCTACGCCGAGCTCACCAAGGTTGCCGATGCCTCGGGCAAGGCGGGAAAGGTGCAGTGGAACTTCGAGAAGTTCCTGGTCCTGCCAAGCGACGAGGTCCGTCGCTTCCGCCCCACGACGCCACCGGACGCCCCCGAGATCGTCGAAGCCATCGAGGCTGCACTCGTCTGAGCCGATCCCATTTGACCGCTGCCGGGCGGGTGGGAAGAATCCGGAACGCACCACTCGGTGCTGGCAATCAGGGGGTTGCGCGACCCGTTGCGGCGGGGAGGCTCGATCCTGCACGGACGAGAGGGAGACACCATGAAGAATGCGAAGTCGCGCCTGAGGCGTGACGACGGTCGCAGCACCACTGCGCTGGCCGCCATCTTGGCGATCGTCGCGGCGCTGGCGATCATCCCGGCGGCGGGCGCTACGCAGCCCCCGGAGCCGGAGGTCGGCGGCGCAGCGGACCTGTGGAGCGACCTGGACGAGACACCACTCCCGGCGCGGAACGGGGTACCGGCCCAGGTACGTCCCGAGCGCTTCCGGGCGCTGGAGCTCGACACGCCCGCCCTGGGTGACGTGCTCGCCGAGGCGCCCCACGAGCGTGAGGGTGGGGCCGACGCACTGGTGGTCTCCCTGCCCGCACCCAACGGTACGTTCCAGCGGTTCGCCCTGGAGGAGTCGCCGGTGATGGAGGCGGGCCTGGCCGCCGAGCACCCCGAGATCAAGACGTACTCGGGCCGTGGCATCGACGACCCGTCGGCCACGGTGCGTGCCGACGTGACCCCGCTCGGCTTCCACGCCTCGGTGCGCTCACCGGCCGGTGCCTGGTACGTCGACCCGTACTACCGGCAGGATGACAGTGTCTACGTCAGCTACTTCGGGCAGGATCTCGAGGACGGGCGCGGGGCGTTCGTCGAGCGCGAGCCGCTGG
>CAZOGW010000016.1:3524-7677 GCA_964579415.1 uncultured Acidimicrobiaceae bacterium
GCCAACTCGGTGGAGCCCGGCAGCGGCTCGTCGATCATGGCCTACGCCGGCATCTGCGCCGCCGACAACCTGCAGCCCAACAGCGACCCGTACTGGTCGCACCGCTCGTACACCGAGGTCACGACCTTCGTGAACTCGAACCGCCCCGCCATCAACGAGGTGCAGAACGCTTCGCTGTACGGCTGGGACACGGACGGCGACTCGTTCCGGCTCCGCTTCCAGGGAGAGGTCTCCGAGCCCATCGTGCGTGGCGTGAACTACAACACCGCCGGCATCCAGGCGGCGATCGCAGGTATCCCCGGCTGGCCCGGCGGCACCGTGGCGGTCGCCAACTTCGGCAGCGGCGGATCCCCGAGCGACAACGGGTTCCAGCTCACGTTCGGCACCGCGCCGCTCACGCTGACCAACGTCCCCGAGTTCGAGCTGGTCGACTTCGTCGGTGCCAGCGGTTTCGTGGGCGAGACGGCCAAGGGTGGGCCGGTGGACAACCAGGGCCACATCGTCACCGCTACGGGCAACCACGCCCCGGTGGCGGAGGCGGCGTCGTCGTTCACCATCCCGCTGCGGACGCCGTTCGCCCTCACCGGGTCGGCGACCGACTTCGACGAGGACGCCCTCACCTACACGTGGGAGCAGAACGATCGCGGCGCCGCACAGGGCACGGCGTTGCAGAACAACACCAAGCTCAACGGCCCGCTGTTCCGCAACTTCGGCACGCCGCTGCGGCGGCCGCCGTACGTGCCGACGGAGTTCAACGCCCAGGGGCAGAACCACCCGACGGACAACCCGACCCGGGTATTCCCCGACGCGGTGCAGATCGCGGCAGGGAACACCAACGCCAACTCCGGGACCTGCGTGGCCGGCAACGTGGACTGCTTCTCGGAGTTCCTCCCCACCAGCGACTACGTGGGCTTCGCCGGCGTCAACGCCGACCCGGCCCGCCTCAACTTCCGCTTCACCGCCCGGGACAACAACGGCGGCGTCGGCACCGCCGACACCGTGCTGTTCCTGGCGGCGGGCACCGGACCGTTCCTGGTCACCGGTCCCGGCGCTGCGACGGTGGCGGGGAAGCTGACCCCGATCGACGTGGCCTGGGACGTCGCCGGCACCGACGGAGCCGCCATCGGCACCACCGACGTCAGGATCAGCCTCTCCATCGATGGTGGGATCACCTTCCCGCACGTGCTCTCCGCGAGCACGCCCAACGACGGAGCGGCGACGGTGGTCCTCCCCGACGTGAGCAGCACCGATGCCCGGGTGAAGGTCGAAGCGGTCGGGAACGTCTTCTTCGACGTCTCCGACGAGAACTTCACCATCACCGGAGGCTCGGTGTCCGCCAGCGGCACCATCCCGGCCGAGAACGCCGAGGGAACTTACCTGCCCACCCCGGGCACGACGTTGCAGGTCGCCATCGACGCCGCCGTCGGCGGCGGGGGAGCCGACGGTGACGTCACGTTGCGGTTCCGCTCCGGCGGCCTCCGCTACGCCATCGAGGCCGGCGACATCACGTCGCTGCAGCTCGACCCGGACTCGGAAGGTCACGGGATCGGTGCACTCACCGCCGAGGCGTCGCTCCTCGACGTGAGCGCATCCAACCACCCGGTGACGGTCGCCGAGGACCTGACTCTGCACCTGACGTTCGTCGACAACGGCGAGCCGTCCCGTTACGACTGGTTGAGCGTCACCCTCACCGACGCCGAGGGCACCGTGGTGTTCTCCACCGACTGGGCGCCGACAGGGAACGATCAGGCACGCCGCACCAACTGGACGCTGGCGATCGACTGATCGCCCGCTGAAGAGAAAGAAAGGGGTGCCGGTCGGAGACCGGCACCCCTTTCTCTTGGTACTTGGTACTTGGTGCGGGCGTTAGCGGCAGTTCTGGTCGAACCAGGCGCTGACGTTCTCGCCGGCGGTTTCTACGGCATCCTGGTCGACGGACTCCATCACCGCATTGAGCGTCGCGAGCTGCTCGGGGGTAGGCACCTGTCCCGGCTGGTAGTCCGCTTCCGCGAATGCGGCGTACACCTTGCCCAACTCCGTGGCGAGAGCGCCCAGGTCGTCCTTGATCTCATCGGGTGCGGCGTCCGCCATGGCACGGAGCTGGCCGGCGGCGGTCTCGAGCTGGGCGGCGTCGACACTGCCGGTCATGGCTCCGGCGAGGCCGGTGCCGTAGGCGTTGAGGGCCGCCGACATCGCCTGGGAGGCGTCGAGGCAGATCTGGCTGTAGTTGAACTCCCCGCCGTCGTCGTTCCCGCCGCCGGTGGTGCTGTCGGTCGCCTCGTCGGCCGGTGCCGCCGTGGTTCCAGCGTCCCCGGCGGGCGCCGCCGTGGTGGCGTCGCCGCCGTCGTCCGGCGGGGAGGCGTCGTCACCTCCACCGCCGCAGGCGGAGAGGACGAGCAGGAGTGAGAAAGAAAGGGCGGATGCCCGGGAGTGGAGTCGCATGGGGCCTCCTCGGGGAGGTGGGCTGGGTCTCAGCCCACCAGGTTGAAGCTGGCGAGAGCCTGGTCGAGAGCCTCCAGGTCGGCGTCGGAGATGACCTGGGTGGCCACGGTAACCGTGCCGGCCCCGTCGTGGGACTGGGCGGCGAGAACCACGATCGAGGAGGTGCCGTCACAGTCGAGCCAGAGCTGATACTTGCCGGCGAACACGGGATCCTCGTAGTCGAAGACGCCGCCGTCGCTGCAGTCGTCGGAGAAGGAGAAGGCTTCGAGCAGGTCATCGGTCCCGATCAGCCCGCCTTCGAAGGCGAGGAAGATGAGTCCGGGCTCGTCGTAGGACTCGAGGAACCCGTTGAGGTCGGCGGAGGCGGCGATGCGCGGGACGGAGAGCCCCTCGAAGTCGAGGGGGTCGGTGGCACGCTGCGCCCACTCGGTGGGTACGGAGATGACGATGGTGTTGGTGTCGTCGGTCACCGACTCGAAGGTGCTGTAGAACGTGGGACCGGAGTCGTCGGTGGGCACCTCCTCCTGGACCTCCTGGGCGAAGGAGAAGGCGGCGGCGATGGGCTCGTCGCCGTTGATCTCCCCGCGGAACACCTCCTGGGTGTCCCAGCGCAGCACCTCGACGTTCATCGGGCGGCCCGGTCCGGCGGTGCGCAGCACGTCGCAGTAGTCCTTGAAGGTGCCGTCACGTCCCATCGGCAACCCGTTGAGCGAGGTGATGATGTCACCGGGAAGGATGTCGGCGTCGGCGGCGGGCGAACCGGCGGTGACACCGGCCACCCAGATGCCGGAGACGCCCAGAGCCTCGTCGTAGACGGCCCAGCCGTTGATGCCGATCGACTCCACGTCGCCGTCCTTGAGCTGCTCGACCACCGGGGACGCCAGGTCGTGGGCGATGGCATAGAACTGCGCCGTGGTGGTGGCCGTCGCCCCGCCGGCATAGTTGACGCCCACCACGCTGCCGTCGTCGGCGAGGAGGGGCCCGCCGGAGTTGCCCGGGTGGATGTTGGCGTCGTGCTCGATGGTGTGGTCGATCGAGGAGGTGCCGGTCAGGTCGCCCCCGGCTTCCGCCTTGGCCACGATGCCACGGGTGAGGGTGTACTGGGGATCGCCCAGGGGGAACCCGGCGGCGTAGACGTCGAGGCCGGCGAAGATGTCGCCGTCGTACCACTCCAGGACCGGGAGCGGCTCGCGCTCGGTGATATCGATGAGCGCCAGGTCGTTGCACTCCGACACCCCGAGGATCCTGGCGTTGTAGCTGCGGGTGGTGTCACCGCCGATGAAGATCTCCAGCGTGGCGGCCCCGGCGACCACGTGGTTGTTGGTCACGGCGAGCCCGTCCTCGCTGATGATGAAGCCGCTGCCGGCGCCCGAGCTGTAGGCGTAGCCCACCTCAGGGTCGCGGAAGGTGCCTTGGGAGACGATCTGGATGACGGCGGGCTGGGCGTCCTGGAAGCTGGTGATGCCGGCTTCGGTGGTTGTGGTGGGCGCCGCCGTGGTCGTCGGGGCGGCCGTGGTCGATGCGGGAGCCACGGTGGTGTCCGCGGCTTCTGATCCGCCACAGGCTGCCACCAACACGGTCGCGGCAGCCAGGGCGATCACGCCACGCGCCCTGTAAGTGCGAGACATCTGTCCCCCCTTGGGTTATGCAGTCGAGTGACCGGTTCGGACCTGATCCTACCGCGTGCGATCCGGTCCCGAACGCTCCCCGC
>CAZOGW010000016.1:7777-38131 GCA_964579415.1 uncultured Acidimicrobiaceae bacterium
TGACCGGTTCGGACCTGATCCTACCGCGTGCGATCCGGTCCCGAACGCTCCCCGCCGGGGGGCACCTCTCGCGAGCACGTGAATGCAGGCGGCCGGATCGCGTGCCTATGCTCGGTGTGTGTTGATCCTTGCTCTCATCCTGTTCGGCATGCTCATCGGTGCCGGTGCCCAGCTCATCCTCGGCCGTTCCGACGGCGTCATCGACTGGCCGATGGCCTTCGCCGCGGGCCTGGCGGGATCCTTCGTCGGCGGGTTGCTCGTCAGCTTGCTTTCCGGCGACGGTCTCGCCCTGCGTCCCAGCGGCATCATCGGCTCGCTGGCCGGCGCCGTGATCGTCACCCTCGTGTGGCGCTGGAGCCGCACCCGCAGTAGCAGCGCCTGACGGCCTGTCACCCGGGCCCGGTTGCAGTCAGACGAAGCGCACCAGCAGCGGCGCGTGGTCGGAAGGTTTGCTCTCGGGCACGGTGGACGGTTTGCGGTAATCGCGGTCTACCCAGGCGTCGTCGAGTCGCGCCGCCAGGGCCTCGCTCGCCATCGCCAGGTCGATGCGCAGGCCGTAGCCCTTGGGGAAGTGGCCGGCCCGGTAGTCCCACCAGGTGAACCCCGGCTCTTCAGGGTGGCGGGTTCGGAAGGTGTCGACGAAGCCGGTGTCGAGGACCGCCTGGAGTCGGCTCCTCTCATCGTGGGTGATGTGGGTGGCGCCGTGCACCTGGGTGACGTCCCACACGTCGAGGTCGGTGGGGCACACGTTGAGATCCCCGGCGATGACGGCGTCGTCGCCGGAGAGGGCGGCGGCTCGCCGCGCCATCGCATCGAGGAACGTCAGCTTGGCGGCGAACTCGGGTGAGTCGAGGGACCGGCCGTTGGGGACGTAGGCGCTGGCGAGCCTGATCCCGGCGACGGTGGCCTCCACCCAGCGGGCCTGGGACGGGTCGGGCTCGCCGGGAAGCCCCAAGGTGACGTCCTCGACGGGGTGACCCTCCCGGGCCAGGACTGCCACACCCGCCCACCGTCCCCCGGAGTGGTCGGCGGCGGTGTAGCCGGCCGCCATCAGCGGCAGGTGCGGGAAGGTGTTCGGCGCCACCTTGGTCTCCTGGAGCAGGGCGGCGTCGGGCCGGTGCCTCTCGAGCAGCGCCAGCAGGCGGGGCAGGCGGGCAGTGATCGAGTTGACGTTGTAGGTGAGGACCAGCATCGGCTCAGGCCGGCTCGGCGAGAAGCTGCCGCACCCGCGGCGCCACCTCGGTGCCGTACATCTCGATGCAACGCATCATCTTGTCGTGGGGGAGGGTCCCGGTGCTGTACTTGAGATCGAAGCGGGCGAGGCCGAACGCCCGCGCCACCGCGGCGATCTTGGTGGCGACGGTCTCCGGCGAGCCGACGAAGAGTGCGCCCTCCGGGCCGGCCGACATCTCGTACTCGGCGTAGGTCACCGGCGGCCACCCCCGCTCCCGCCCGATGCGGGTGAACATCACCTGGTGGTGTGGCCACAGTTCGGCGAGGGCCTGCTCGTCCGTCTCGGCGACGTAGCCGGGGGAGTGGACGGCGATAGGCAAGGTCGGGTGGCCGGCGCGCTCCAGGGCACGGTGGTACAGCTCCACCAGCGGGGCGAACGCCAGCGGCCTGCCGCCGATGATGGCCAGCACCAGTGGAAGCCCGACGGTGCCGGCGCGGACCACCGAGCCGGGGCTGCCGCCCGACCCGATCCAGGTGCGCACCCCGCCGGCGGCGGTGGGCGGGAAGACCCGGATGCCGTCGACGGGGGCGCGGATGGTCCCCGACCAGGTGACCGGCTCTTCTTTGAGTAGCTCCAGGTAGAGCTGCAGCTTCTCCTCGAACAGCACCTCGTACTGGCTCAGGTCATAGCCGAAGAGGGGGAAGGACTCGATGAACGAGCCCCGCCCCAGGATCACCTCGGCACGGCCGCCGGAGAGTGCGTCGAGTGTGGCGAACCGCTGGTAGACCCGCACCGGGTCGTCGGAGCTGAGCACGGTGACCGCCGAACCGAGGTGGATGCGCTCGGTCTTGCCGGCGATGGCGGCGAGGACGACGTCGGGTGCGGAGATGGCGAAGTCGGGGCGGTGGTGCTCCCCGACGCCGATGAAGTCGAGCCCGACCCGGTCGGCCAGCACCGCCTCGGCGACCACGTTGCGCAACACCTCGGGTTGGGAGAGCAGCTCTCCGTCAGGCCCGTAGGTGACATCACCGAACGTGTCCAGCCCCAGCTCGAGGGGCGCCTCGCCGTCTCCGTGCATGGCGAGACGCTACCCCGGCGCAGGGACGGCCGGTGACGTCGCGCTTCGCCGGCCTATCCCTCCGGGGGGGACCCGACACACTGGATGAAGTAGGCCGGGGACAAGCCGCCGGCGGCTCCGGGGGCCTTCAAGAGCTGGACCCAGCCGGTCTCTTCGATGGTGTCGCCGTCATGGACGAAGGAGATGTCGGCGAAGTAGAGGTCCTGGAGGTCGAAGGTCTGCGTGCCCCCGTCCGGCCGCGGAACCTCGACCACCCGGCCGGCGGGGCCGCGCGCCGGCGACTCCATGGTGAGCGACGAGATTCCCGCGGTCACCCCGGCGATGTGCTGGCGGCAGGCGTCCTCGCCGAAGACCTCGATCACCGCCGGCGCCAGGTGGTCGTACAGCCAGTCGACGTCCCCGCCGGCGGCGGCGCCGTTGATGTCGGCGATGAACTGTGCCAGGAACTCCTGGGTCTCGGCGGGTGCCTCGGGTGGCCCGGCGGGCAGGGTCGTGGTGGTGGGCGGCACCGTCGTCGTGGGCGCCAGCGTTGTCGTAGGTGCCGCGGTCGTTGTCGTCGGCGCCAGCGTTGTCGTCGGTGCCGCGGTCGTTGTCGTCGGCGCTTGTGTCGTTGTCGTAGTGGTTGTGGTGGTGGGCGCCAGTGTGGTGGTAGTCGTCGTGGTCGAGGTCGTCGATGTTGAAGTCGTGGTCGTCGTGGGTGCGGCGGTCGTGGTGGTGGGTGTCGCCGTGGTGGTGGTCGTGGTCGCAGGGGACGTCGTGGTCGTTGTCGGCGCCGCCGTGGTGGTGGGTGCAGCAGTGGTCGTGGTGGGCGCTGCCGTCGTGGTGGTTGTGGTCTCCTGGACGTACTCGTCCCAGGAGAAGCTGGGCTCCGCCGCCTCCGCTTCGTCACCCGAGCACACCGCGACCAGGATGGCAATCAGCACGACGAGGATGGCGGCGAGGAGGCCGAGCATCAGCCACCGCCGCCCGTCCGCGCCGTCCTCCGTCTCGACGACATCGGCGGGGTCGAGCGGCTGGTCGGGGCCTGCCGCAGCTTCAGCCGGTTCCATGGGTCCGGCAGGCTGTGTGGGTTCGACCGGATCCACAGGCTCCGCAGGGTCTGCGGGGCCGTCGGGATCCATGGGGTCTACCGGGTCCACCGCCTACCTCCCAGCTCTCGACCGGCGGTCGGTCGCTGGGGAGAAGATAGCTGCAACCGGCGTCCTGCTCGTGCGGCGCCGCATTCTCCGCGCCGTAAGGGCGTTGCCATCCCCGCCCGGCGCGGCGGCCGCCGACCCGTGACCGGGAGCCTCCAAGCCGAACCCGCCTGACGGTCGACTCGCTTCTGACATCGCCGAAAGCACTTCTGCTTGACGAATGACAAAAGGACGAGGAAGATTGGCGGGTGAGGAGCGAAACCGGTGGCTCGGATTCACGCGCCGGCATCATCGGCGCCGGAGGCGGCAGTGGCAGCACGCCGCTGCTCGAGGTTCGCCGGCTGGTCAAGCAGTATCCCGGTGTGCTCGCACTGGCCGGTGTCGACTTCGAGGTCGAGCACGGCGAGGTCCACTGCATCGTGGGGCCGAACGGTGCCGGCAAATCGACCCTCATCAAGTGCATCGCCGGGGCGGTGGAACCGACCGAAGGTGAGATCCTCATCGACGGAGAGCCCCTGGAGACCGGATCGCCGTCGACGTCCATCGCCCGCGGCGTATCGACCATCCATCAGGAGCTGGATCTGGTCGGGGATCTCACCGTGGCCGCCAACATCTTTCTCGGCCACGAGCATCGCCGGTGGGGGCTGCTCGACCGGGGCCGCATGCGTCGCGAGACCGCCGATCTGCTGGAGCGCGTGAACCATCCCAACATCTCGCCGCGAACCTACGTGCGCGATCTACGACCCGCCGGTCAGCAGGTGGTGTCGATCGCCCGTGCCCTCTCGCACGAGGTGCGGCTGTTGATCATGGACGAGCCGTCGGCGATCCTCGACGACGGCGAGGTGCAGATCCTCTTCGACGTGGTGCGCCGTCTCGTCGCCGACGGCGTGGGCGTGGTCTACATCTCCCACCGGCTCGACGAGATCCGCGAGATCGGCGATCGGGTGACGGTGCTCAGCGAGGGCCGCACGGTCGCCACGGGGCTGCCCGCGGCCACGCCGGCCGAAGAACTGGTCACGCAGATGGTGGGTCGCAAGCTGGAGCAACTCTTCCCCGACCGTCCCCGGGGCGCCGGTGACGTCGTGCTCCAGGTGCGGGATGTCTCCCGCCTCCCCGACGTGCAGCCGGCCACGTTCGAGGTCCGCGCCGGTGAGGTGGTGGGGATCGCCGGGCTGGTCGGCTCGGGCCGCAGCGAGCTGCTGCGGGCGGTCTACGGCGTCGACCGCCGCGACGGTGGTGACGTCCTGGTCGACGGCGTGCCGCTTCCGCCGGGCCGGCCCGACAAGGCGATCGATGCCGGGCTCGGCCTGGCACCCGAGGACCGCAAGTCACAGGCGTTGCTCCTCGAGTGGGACCTGACGAAGAACATCACCCTGCCGGACCTGGCCCGGTTCCAGCGAGTCCTCATCAACATCCGCGCCGAGCGTTCCGCAGCCGAGGAGCAACTGCGCGCCCTACGAGCCAGCACCACCGACGGAACCCGCTCCGCGGGAGACCTCTCCGGCGGCAACCAGCAGAAGGTGGTGCTGGGCCGCTGGCTGCTGCGGAAGTGTCGCGTCCTTCTACTCGACGAGCCGACCCGGGGCGTCGACGTGGAGACCAAGGCCGAGCTCTACCGGATCATCGCGGGTCTGGCGGCCGACGGCCTGGGTGTCCTGGTGGTGTCCTCCGAGACGGAGGAGTTGCTCGGCCTCTGCACCCGGATCCTGGTGATGCGCGAGGGTGAGCTGGTCGCCGAGCTCGACGGTGAGTCGGCAACCGAGCTCGACATCCTGCGTCATGCGATGCCGGGCACGCAACAGATGGTGACCGCCGGCGCCGAAGCGCCCGCCGACACGACCACTACCGAGATGGAGGGGTGATGGAGTCCACCGAGGAAAAAGATCCGGCCACCGAGGCCGGAACCGCGACCAGCCGGTTCTCGCTGCCCCGGGGCACCAAGCTGCAGGAACTCACGCTGGTCGGTGTGATCCTCGCCCTCATCGTGGTCGGCGGGATACTCAAGGGCGACACCTTCCTCACCACCGACAACTTCAGCGCCATCCTGATCCAGTCGAGCGTCGTCGGTGTGGTGGCGATCGGCATGACGCTGGTGATCGCCACCGCCGGCATCGACCTGTCGGTCGGTTCGGTGGTGGCCGCCGCCGGCATCGCCGGCGGTCTCGTGATCGAGTCGGGCGCCGTCGCCTTCATCTTCGCCGCCCTCGGGTTCGGCCTGCTCCTCGGCGGTATCAACGCCGGCGCCATCGCCTACGGCAAGGTGGTCCCGTTCATCGCCACCTTGGCGATGCTGGCGATCGCGCGGGGTCTGGCGCTCCAGATGAGCGACAAGACACCGATCAGCCTGCTCGGCGCTCCGGCCATCCGCTGGTTCGGCACCGGCCGGATCTGGGGACAACCGGTCTCGGTCATCGTGTTCATCGCGGTGGCGGTGATCGGATGGATCCTTCTCAACCGGACCTCCTTCGGCCGCCATGTGGTGGCCGTCGGAGGGAACCGGGAGGCGGCACGCATCGCCGGTGTGCCGGTGCGCCGGACCATCTTCACCGTCTACTGCATTTCGGGTGTCCTCGCCGGCGTGGCCACCATCCTCCTCTGCGGACGGCTGGCGAGCGCTTCGCCGGTGTCCGGCCACCTTCTCGAGCTCGACGCCATCGGCGCCACGGTGATCGGCGGGACCAGCCTTGCCGGTGGCCGCGCCACCATCGCCGGCACCTTCATGGGCGTCGTGGTCTTCGGCCTCATCTTCAATCTTCTCACCCAGCTCAGTCTCGCCACCGAGTGGCAGCAGATCGTGAAGGGGGTGATCATCCTCGCTGCCGTTCTCGTGCAACGTCCAGAGCGCATCTGATCCCACCCTGAGTTCCCCGGTCGAGACCCTCGGCCGGCTCCGCGCCTGCCAACGCCACGGCGTATCAGGCGATATCCATCCAGACAAACCGGAAAGGACATCACATGACCAAATTGCGACCCGTCGTGGTTGTCATGGTCGCGTCGATGCTCGTCTTCGCGGCCTGCAGCAACGATGACGCGGCTGACGAACCCGAGCAGACCACGACCCAGGCCACCACCGGTGGCGAGGACACCGGTGGCGAGGACACCGGCGGGGGCGGTACCGGGCAGACCGTGACCATCGTCGCCAGCGTGCCCCCGACCGACCATGGCTGGCTCGGTCAGGTCGCCGCCAAGGCCCAGGAGGCCGCCGATCAGTTCGACGACGTCGAGTTCCGCCTCCTCGAGGCCGCCGACGCCGACAGCCAGGCGTCGCAGATCCAGACCGTGATCAACGAGAGCCCCGATGTGCTGGTGGTGCTGCCCTACGACGGCGCCCAGCTCACACCGATCGCCGAGGCGGCCATGGAGGCCGGCATCCCCGTGATTAACGTGGACCGGCTGTTCGACACCCCGGAGGCGGCGCGCGCCACCATCCTGGGTGACAACTACGGCATCGGCGTCAAGGCTGCGCAGTTCATCAGCGACCGTCTCGGCTGCAGCGGCAACGTGGTAGAGATCCAGGGCATCGCCGGCATCTCGGTCACCAGCGACCGTACCGCCGGTTTCGCCGACACCATCGCCGACCTCTGTGGCGACGGGATCACCATCGTCGCCCAGCAGCCCGCCGACTTCACCCCGGACCTGGGTCTCCAGGTGATGGAGGCCATCCTCCAGGCCAACCCCCAGATCGATGCCGTCTACACCCATGATGACGACATGGCGGAAGGTGTCGTGGCGGCGATCGAGAACGCCGGCCGTGAGGACGAGATGTTCCTCACCGGAGTCGGTGGCTCCTGCACCGCCTTCGACCGCATCGAAGCCGGCGGGCTCTATGCCGCCACCTTCCTCTACAGCCCGACGATGGCCGGGTCTGCAGTCAACATGGCCCGCCTCATCGCGCTGGGTCAGGGCTTCTCCGACCTCATCGAGCCGGAGGTTCCCTCGCTGGTCATAGTGCCGCCGTCGGAGGTGTCGCCGGACAACGTCGACGACCTGCGGGACCTCTGCTTCGACTAGACCCGAAACCGAGACCTCGCTACAGCGGGGCGTGGCGCCGAATCCGGTGGCCACGCCCCGCTGCCGGCTTCCCACAGCCTCGCCTCCACGCCTCCTCCCGGTGTCAGCCCTCGAGCGAGTCCAGATGGCGCTTCCACAGGCCGGCGTAGAGGCCGCCGGCAGCCAGCAGCTCGTCGTGAGTTCCGTCCTCGACGAGGTGGCCCCTATCGAGGACGAGGATCCGGGCGGCGCCGGCCACCGGGCCGAGGCGGTGGGTCACCAGCAGCACGGTGGCCCCGGCGGCGATCTCGTGGTCGACGGCGCGCAGCACCTGTTCCTCGGAGGCGGCGTCCAGCTCGGAGGTGGCCTCGTCGAGGATGAGTAGCGGGGCGTGGCGCAGCAGCGCACGGGCCACGGCGAGGCGCCGGCGCTGACCCCCGCTCATGGTGTCGCCCGCCTCTCCCACCTGCAGCTCCAGCTCACGGTCGCGCGACCGCACCCAGTCGGCGAGGCCGATCCTGTCCAGCACCGCCCACAGCTCGCTGTCGGTCGCCGCCGGGTCGGCGAGGCGCAGGTTCTCGGCGACGGTGCCGTGGAAGACGTCCGGCCTTTGCCCGGCCACGGCGACGTGGCGGTGCAGCCGCGGCGACGCGATGGCGGCGACGTCGGCTCCCCCGAGAGTCACGGTCCCGGCGTCGGGGAGGCGGAATCGGGCCAGCAGGTCCACCAACGTCGACTTGCCCGCGCCGGACGGGCCAACCAGCGCCACCAGTCCCCCCGAGGCGACGGCGGCGGTGAGCGACGACAAGGCAGCGTCACCCCCGGCGGCGTGCACGGTGACGGCATCGAAGCCGAACGATCCGTCCTCCGGTGCCGGCCCGCCCGGGGACGGGTCGGGCACGAGAGCGGGCCGGTCGTCCAGCTCGAACAGCCTCCCCGCCGCCGCCAGCGCCGCGTCGAGGTCGGGGACGATCTCCTCGACGGCCCGGGCCGGGGTGGCAACCACCCACGCCGCCACCAGCGCCATCGCCAGCGCGTCGAGGCCCGCGGCGCCGGCGGTCACCGCGGCGGCGGCCACCGCGGTGACAGCCACCAGGGCGCCGGCGGCGATCAGGTCGCCGAGGCCGGCGCGCCGCGCCGCGGTACCCGCCAGGCCGCGGCGTGCCTCTCCGGCCGGCGCCCCGACCCGGTCCAACTCGTCCTCGACCCGCTGCCGGGCGTCGAACACCACGATCTCGCTCACCCCACGGGAAGCGTCGGCGAGCACCGCGGCCGTCTCGCCGGCAGCGGCCCGCAGGGCCGGGGCGAGTGCCGCGACCCGCTCCCGCCCCAGCCAGGGGACGAGGAGGAGGCCCACCAGGAACGGGACCAGGGTGAGAGCGATGGGCCAGGTGGTGACCAGGCCGAGGGCGACGACGGTTGCGGCGGGGACGAGGAGGGCGGCGGCCAGCGGCGCCACGGTGTGGGCGAAGAAGGGCTCCACCCGGTCGACGTCACCGGTTACCCGCGCCACCAGGTCGCCGCCGCGGTCGCCGTGCATCTCCAGCGGCGCCAGCGGCACCAGGCTGCGGAATGTTCGAGACCGCACCTCGGCGAGGAGGCGGAAGGCGACGGCGTGGCCGGTGAGCTGCTCCAGGTAGCGGAACAGGCCCTTGGTCAGGGCGAGGGCGGCGAGGAGGAGGGCGAGGGGGAAGGGCTCCGGCCCGCCGCCGGTGGCGATGCCGGCCAGCGCCCCGGCGGCGACCACCGGGATGGCGACACCCAGGCCGTGGTTGAGGAGCCGGCACAACACCGAGAACGCCACCAACCCTCGCATCGGCCGCAGCAGGGCCAGCAACCGGCGTGCGGTGGCGGCACGGCTCACAGCCCCGCCTCCTCGGCGGGCACCGGAGTGGAGCCCGGCTCGACGAGACGGCCGCCGTCCAGATGCACCTCGCGGTCACACCCCGCCAGGGTGGAGCGGCGGTGGGCGATGACCAGCACGGTGCGGCCCGTGGTGAGCCGCCCGATGGCGGCGGACAGCCGGGCCTCGGTGTCGAGGTCGACGTTGGACGTGGGCTCGTCGAGCACCACCACCGGAGCGTCGAGGAGCAGGGCCCGGGCGACGGCGAGGCGCTGTGCCTCACCGCCGCTGAGGCGCAGGCCCTGCTCGCCCACCTCGGTGTCGAGCCCGCCCCGGCTACGCACCAGCTCGCCCAACTCGGCGGCATCGAGCGCATCCCACAGCTCGCCGTCGGATGCCCCGGGAGCGGCCAGGCGCAGGTTGCCGGCCACGGTGCCGGCGAACAGGTGCGGCCGCTGCGACACCACCGCCACCGGCCCGCCGACCTCGACGGAACCCTCGGTGGGTCGGTGCAGCCCGGCCACCAGGGCGGCCAGCGTCGACTTTCCGGACCCGGAGGGGCCCACCAGTGCCACCTTCTCGCCGGGGAGGACGGTGAGGGATGCGTCCCGCAGCACGTCGGGACCGTCGGGGTAGGCGAAGCGCACCGCGTCCACGACCACCGAGCCCGGTTCCCCCGACCATGCCCGGGCGGCGGGCACCGACGGCGCCGCCGCCAACAGCCGGCGGATCTGCCCGGCGGCTGCCCGGCCGATGGCGCCCATATAGAAGAAGCGCCCGATCTGGTTGAGCGGCTCGATGAGCAGGACGCCGAGCAGCACCAGCGCCACCGCCTCGCCGGGCGTGACCGCCTGCTGCGACAGCCGCCACGCCGCCATCGCCGCGGCGGCGACCACGGTGCCCAGGGTGAACAGGGTGTCGACCCCGAGCAGGGCGAGCTGGTTGACCCGCAGCAGGCGCATGGTGTCGGCACGGAGGTGCTCCGACTCGGCTGCCAGAGAGTCCCCATAGTCTCCCGCCCGGTCCATCGCCCGCAGGGTGCGCAGCCCGTGCACGCCGTCGAGGAAGCGCGCCGCCAGCCGGTCGGCCGTCTCCCGGTAGCGGGCCGTGACCGACGAGAAGCGCCTCTCCAGGCCGCGCAGCAACCCGGGGACGACGGGGAGCAGCACCACCAGCACCAGCGCCGTGGGCAGGTCGACGGATGCCACCGCGGCGGCGAGGAGCAGCGGGGCGGCGATACCGCCGACGAGTTGCGGGACGAAACGCCCGGCGTATTCGCCCACGGCGCCGACCCCCTCGGTGGCCTGGTTCACCAGCGCTCCGGTGCGGCGGTCGGCGTCGGTTGGCCCGATGGCGACGACGGCGTCCACCACCCGGCGCCGCAGGTCCCGCTCCACCCGGACCGCGGTGCGGGCGCCCAGCAGTGGGACCACGGAGGCGAGGAGCGCCCGCGCCGCCAGGAACCCGCCGGCCCACGCCAGCGCCGAGGCGGGTGAACCGCCCTGGACGGCGGCGTCGACGACCCTCCCCAGCGCCAGCACCGCAAGGGCTCCCGCCAGTGTGCGCAGCAACACGACCAGCACCGTGCTGCGGATCGTCTGCTTCCCCGCCGACACCACCGATACCGGTTGCGATGTCGCGGTGGCGGCTCGGCTGGGTGGGGGCATGCGCTCGGTCAGGGGTCGGGAGGGCTTCCCCGCAACCTACACGCCCCGCCGAGTTGAGAGGAACTGGGGGCCGCGGGTCCCTCAGTCCGGTGCCATCCCGGATCGGGCCACGGCGAGGACCCGGGCGAACCAGGGGGTGAAGCCGGGGCCCGACACGTCGGTGCCGGGCCCGATGTCCAGCCAGCGGACCTCGGCCACCTCGGCGGGGTCGGGGAGCGGTTCGGCGGTGAAGATGCCGGTGAACACGTGGTCCAGCTCGTGCTCGACCAGCCCGGCGGTGGGGTCCTCGGCGCGGTAGAGGACCGTCCCGCGGTGAACCAGCTCAGGCGCCTCGACGCCCAGCTCCTGGCGGACCCGTCGCGCCGCCGCCTCCGCCGCGGTCTCTCCCGGCTCGGGGTGGGTGCAGCAGGAGTTGGACCAGAGACCTGCGAAGTGGTACTTGCCGTCGGCGCGGCGTTGCAGCAGGGTGCGTCCGCCGTCGTCGAAGAGGCACACCGAGACCGCCCGGTGCAGGTACCCGGGAGCGGTGTGGGCGGCGACCTTCTCCATGGTGCCCACCTCGCTGTCGGCCTCATCGACCAGGACGACTTCAACCGGTGGTGCCGACTCTCCCATGCGCCCACTCTGGCACGTCTATCGGGTCATCTCGTCGCCGAGTCTCACTACCGCCTCCATGAAGGCGTCGACGTCCCCGTCGTCCGTCCGCACGTTGATGAAGCAGGGGCGGATGGGTTTCACGCTACCGCCACGAAGGCGGGAGCTGTCCGCATCGCGCGCGGCGTCGCCCCCCGCTTGGTACGGTGCGACATGATGGACCTGGAAGCGATCGGGGCGGCAGTCGACCGCAGGCTGGGGGACTTCCTCTCCGAGCAGGTGGCGCACCTCGCCGCCACCGACCGTGACCTCGAACCGCTGGGCCGGGCGGTGGTGCGCCTCGTCGAGGCGGGCGGCAAGCGCATCCGGCCCGCCTTCGTCTACTGGGGCCACCGCGCCGCCGGTGGGGAGCACGACGACGCGGTGTTCACCCCGGCGGCGGCAGTCGAGCTGGTCCACGCCTTCGCCCTCATCCAGGACGACGTCATGGACCACTCCCCGACGCGGCGGGGCCGGCCCGCCGCCCACGAGGACTTCGCCGCCACCCATGTCGCCGCGGCCAATGCCGGCGACCCGCGCTGGTTCGGGGTGTCGGCGGCGGTACTGGCCGGTGACGTCGCCACCGCATGGGCGGCCCGCCTCTTCGAGGAGTCGGCCTTCCCCGCTCCGGCCCTGGCGGCGGCGCGCCAGGTGCTGACCCGGCTCCAGGTGGAGGTGATCGCCGGGCAGTACCTGGAGCTTTGGCACACCGGCCGGGAGGCCACCGAGGCCGAGGTGTTGCGGGTCGCCCTGCTCAAGTCGGGCCGCTACACCGTCACCCGCCCCCTCCACCTCGGCGCCGCCCTGGCCGGGGCGGGCCCTGACCTCGTCGAGGCGCTCACCACCTACGGGGACGCCGTCGGGCTCGGCTTCCAGCTGCGCGACGACGTGCTCGGTCTGTTCGGCGACCCTGCCGTCACCGGCAAGGGCAACGTCGACGACGTGCGGGAGGGAAAGCGAACGCTGCTGGTGGTGTGGGCACTGGAGCGGGCCGGCGCCGCCGACCGCGGCGCGCTGCGGGCCCGGCTCGGCAGGAGCCGGGTCACCGCCGAGGACGTTGAGGTGGTGCGTGACGTCGTGGTCCGCACCGGCGCCCTCGCCGACGTCGAAGCGCTGGCGGGCCGGCAGCGCGCCGCCGCCGGCGCCGCCCTGGAAGCCGTCCCCGAACCGGCCCGCGCCGCTCTGGCCGGCCTTGCCGATCTGGCGCTGGACAGAACCACCTGACGTTGTCCGCCCGTATCGAAGGGAGCGCTTGCCGGGCGGGGCTGCGGCTACGGGTGTCACCGTGCGTGGAGCCGCCTGTCACCGAAAGTCGCCGCGAGTTCTGTCGAAAGCGGGCAGGGTTTGTCCGGCTGGCGCTATAATTCACGGAACGGTCCGTAAAGCGCGACGTTACGCCGAACCGCCCGACGCCTTCACGGGAGGAGGCCGGGCACCAGGGAGGCTCCATGCCTGAGAGCGTGAGGACAGGTGTGTGGTTCGTGGGCGCCCGTGGCTCGGTCGCCACCACCGCCGTCGTCGGCGCCGCCGCCGTCGGGAGCGGCATCGTCCCCCCCACCGGCATGGTCACCGCGGTGCCGTCGCTGCCGGAGGTCACCCTCGCCCACCTCGGCTCGCTGGTGTTCGGCGGCCAGGACGTGGTGTCCACCCCTCTGGTGAAGCGGGCCGAGGAGCTGGCCGCCGACGGCGTGTTCGCCCCCCAGCTCGTCTCCACCGTCGCCGACCGGCTCACAGCCGCCGACGCCGACATCGTCACCGTCCCCCTGCCCGGTGACGACGCCTCGCCGGCCGAGGCGGCCCGGCGTCTCACCGACGACCTCGTCTCGTTCCGCCACCGCCACCGCCTCGACACCGCGGTGGTGGTCAATGTCGCCTCCACCGAACCGCCTCCTCCCTGGGAGCAGCCACCGGCCACCGGCGGGGCACTGTCGGCCACTCTGCAGGCCGGCTGGGAGGCGTGCCCCGCCAGCGTGGTGGTCGCTCTCGGCGCAATCGACGCCGGCTGTGCCTTCGTCGATTTCACGCCGGGAGCGGCCACCACCGTCCCCGCCCTCGCCGCCATGGCGGCCGAGAGGGGCCTGCCGCTGGCGGGGCGGGACGGCAAGACGGGGGAGACACTGCTCAAGACCGCCCTTGCCCCGATGTTCGCCGACCGCGGCTTGCAGGTGCTGTCCTGGTCGGGCACCAACCTCCTCGGCGGTGGTGACGGCGCCCGCCTCGCCGACCCCCGCTATGCCGCCGCCAAGGTGGGCACCAAGGGCCGCGCTCTCGACGCCATCCTCCCCGGCGAGCTGCACACCAGCGTCCACATCGACCTCGTCCCCGACCTGGGCCAGTGGAAGACCGCATGGGACCACATCCACTTCGAGGGGTTCCTGGGGACCCGGATGACCTTGCAGTTCACCTGGCAGGGCTGCGACTCCGCCCTGGCGGCGCCGCTCGTCCTCGACCTGGCCCGCCTCACCGCGGCGGCGGCGCAGCGGGGCATCGGAGGGCCCATCCCCGAGCTGGGGTTCTTCTTCAAGGACCCGGTGGGCAGCGACCAGCACCGCCTCGGCGAACAATACGCCGCCCTGTGCCGGTGGTTGGAGGCGCTGTGACCCGACCGTCGCTGGGCGACCTGGTCGAACTGGTGCGCCTCCCCGCAGTGGCCAGCGTCCCCGGCGACACCCTGGCGGGAGCCGCCCTCGCCCTCGGCGCCGGTCGCCTCCCCGGACGCGCCGCCCTCCTGCCCCTGTCGGCGTCGCTGCTCTACCTGGGCGGCATGGCGCTCAACGACTACGCCGACCGCGACGTCGACGCCACCGAGCGGCCCCACCGGCCCGTCCCATCGGGGAGGGTCACCGCCGACCAGGCGGCGCGGCTGGCCCACGCCCTCACCGCAGCCGGACTCGCCGTCGCCGCCCTGGCCGGTCGCCGCTCCCTGGCGGTGGCCGTTCCCCTGGCCGCCTCGGTCTACGCCTACGACCTGGCTCTCAAGGACGGCCCGGCGGGACCGGCCGCCATGGCCGCCTGCCGCACCCTCGACGTGCTGCTGGGAGGATCGGCGGGACGGCTCCGCAGGGCGGTACCGGCTGCCGTCGCGATAGGGGGGCACACCATGGTGCTCTCTGTCGTGAGTCGCCGCGAGGTGGACGGCGCCACTGCCGACTTCGCCGCCCGGGCCACCGCGGCCTCGGGGCTGGTCGCCGCCCTCGCCGCCGCCGCCCTCCCCGGCGGCTCCCGCCGCCGTCTCCCCGGGCTGGCCCTGGTGGCCGCCTATGCCGTCGCGCAGGTCAGGGAGGGACTCGCTGCCGTCGCCGACCCGGGGCCACGGGCACTGCAGCGCATGGTGGGCTCCGGCGTACTGGCGGTCATCCCGCTGCAGGGGGCGTTCCTGGTGGCGTCGGGCAGGCAGGTCCTCGGCTCCGCCGTGACCGCCCTGTGGCCGGTGGCACGGCTGCTGGCCCGGCGCAGGGCGGTGACATGACCGCCCCGCTGCGCTTCGCCTACTGCAGCAACGGGCTGCGCGACCACGACCTCGACGGTGCACTGGAACTGGTCGCCGCCCACGGGTATGGCGGCATCGCCCTCACCCTCGACCATGGCCACCTCGACCCCTTCGACCCCGACCTGGCCCGGCAGCTCACCCGGTTGCGGCGGCGCCTCGACGACCTGGGGCTCGCCGTCGCCGTCGAAACCGGGGCCCGCTTCCTTCTCGACCCGCACCGCAAGCACCACCCCACGCTGCTCGACGACGACGGCCGCCGCCTCGACCTGCTGCGCCGCGCCGTCGCCCTCGCCCCCGACCTCGGTGCGGAGGTGGTGCACCTGTGGTCCGGCGCCCCCACACCGGGTGCGGACCTCGCCACGGCCCGGGAGCGCCTCGCCGCCGCCTGCCGCACCCTTCTCGCCGATGCCGAGAGCACCGGCGTGGTTCTCGGGTTCGAACCGGAGCCGGGAATGATGGTGGAGACCATCGCCGACTGGGAGGCCCTCCTCGCCGCCGTCGACCACCACCCCCGCTTCGGTATCACCCTCGACCTGGGCCACTGCCTCGTCACCGAGGTGGCATCCGTGCCCCGGTGTGTCGCCCGGGTGGCGCCCCGCCTGGTGCACGTGCAGATCGAGGACATGCGCCGCGGCGTCCACCGGCACCTCGCCTTCGGTGAGGGCGACCTGGAGGTCCCCGCCGCGCTGGCGGCGCTGCATGCCTCCGGCTTCGGCGGCCTGGTGGCCGTCGAGCTGAGCCGCCACAGCCACACCGCCCACATCACCGTGCCCAGGTCGATCGAGTTCCTGCGCCGGGCCGAGAGAGAGGCGACCATCGTGGGAGTACCGGCATGAACGCCCTGGAGGCAACCCTGCGGGGCCGCATCGACGACGCCGCGTCGGCCTGGCTCGACGAGTCGCTGGCCGCGGTGGCGGCAGACCCGGCCGCCATCGGCGCCCGCTTCCCCGCCGCCGGCCGCAAGGTCGGTCGAGGCCCGCTTGACCCCGATGCCGAGCCCGGCGACCTGTTCGCCTGGACGGTCGACGACGCCGCCCGCACCCTGCTCCTCGCCGCCGCCGGGGAAGCCGCCGCCGCCGAGGCTCCCGGCCTCTACCGCCACGGCGACGCCGCCGAAAGGCGCGGGGTGCTGCGGGCGCTGGCCCATGTGGATGTCGGCGACGCCGGTACCGCCCTCGTCGACGACGCCCTGCGCACCAACGACATGCGCCTCGTCGCCGCCGCCATGGGCCCCTACGCCCTGGCCCGCCTCGACGACGACGCCGTCGCCCAGGCGACCCTGAAGTGTGTCTTCATGGGCATCCCCATCGGCCGTATCGACGGTCTCGCCGACCGGGCCACCCCGGAGATGGCCCGCATGCTGGCCGGGTTCGTTCACGAGCGCATCGCCGCCGGCCGGGACATCTCGCCCGAGGTGTGGCCCTTCATCGAGCTCCACCCGCCCGCCGACGAGCTCGCCGCCATCGAAGCCGAGGTGGACAGTCCCGTCCTGGAACGCCGCACCGCCGCCCTCGGCGCCCTCGCCATGCGCGGCACCCCGCCCCCCTGAGGAGAGAACCATGCGCGTCTTCGATCCCCACATCCACATGACCTCCCGCACCACCGACGACTACGAGGCCATGGCCGCCGCCGGTGTCGTCGCCGTGGTGGAGCCGGCGTTCTGGCTGGGCCAGCCCCGTACCTCGGTGGGCAGCTTCGCCGACTACTTCGACGCCCTTCTCGGCTGGGAGCCCTTCCGCGCCTCGCAGTTCGGCGTCCGCCACCACTGCGCCATCGCCCTCAACCCCAAGGAGGCCAATGACCCGGCCTTCCGCCAGGACGTTCTCGACCTGCTGCCCCGCTACCTGGAGAAGGACGGCGTCGTCGCCGTCGGTGAGGTGGGCTACGACTCGATGACCCCCGCCGAGGACGAAGTGATGGCAGCCCAGCTCGAGATGGCCATCGAGCACGACCTACCGGTGCTGGTGCACACCCCGCACCGGGACAAAGCCGCAGGCACCCGGCGCACCCTGGATCTCGTGGGCGAGTCCGGCATCGACCCGGGCCGGGTGGTGGTCGACCACAACAACGAGCTCACCATCCCCATGGTCGCCGGGACCGGCTGCTGGGCCGCCTTCTCCATCTACCCCCACACCAAGATGGACGAGGTGCGCATGGTGCGCATCCTCCAGGAATACGGCACCGAGCGGATGCTGGTCAACTCCGCAGCCGACTGGGGCCGTAGCGACCCGCTCAAGGTGGTGCGGACGGCAGAGGAGATGACCCGCGCCGGGTTCGACGACGACGAGATCGACCGGGTGGTGTGGCGCAACCCGGTGGCGTTCTACGCCCAGAGCGGCCGCCTCGAGCTGGAGGCGGTCGAGCCGGACCCTTCGGCCACCTTCGCCGGCAGCTCGGTGCTGCGGGGAGAGCGGCCCGGCTGATGCGCTTCCACCATCCCGACGGCTCCACCATCCACCTCGCCTACTGCACCAACGTGCACCCCGCCGAGGATCCGCAGGGCGTGGTGCGGCAGCTCGACACCGTCGCCGGCAGGGTGCGCCGCGCCCTCGGTGTATCCCGCCTCGGTGTCGGCCTGTGGCTCACCGCGGCGGCGGCGGCGGTGCTGCGGCGCGACCCGGCGGCGTTCAAGGAACTGCGGCTGGCGCTGCAGCGCAACCGCCTCGAGGTGGTCACCCTCAACGGCTTCCCCTACGGCGGCTTCCACGCCCCGGTGGTCAAGCACGCCGTCTACCGGCCCGACTGGACCGACCCGGAGCGGCTCGCCTACACCCAGGACCTGGCCTTCCTGCTGGCGCGCCTGGTGCCCGGAGACGTCGGCGTCGGCGCCATCTCGACACTGCCGCTGGGATGGGGCGCCTGGCTCGACGATGCCGCCACCGAGGCCGCCCTGGCCAACGTGGCCCGACTCGTCGACGACCTCGCCGCCATGGCCTACGGCTCCGGTGTCGCCGTCCGCGTCGGCCTCGAGCCGGAGCCGGGCTGCGTGCTCGACACCGCAGCCGCCGTCGCAGAGCGGGTCGCCCCGCTGTCACCCTGGATCGGCGTCGCCCTCGACGCCTGCCATATCGCCGTCGAGTTCGAGGACCCGGCGACGGTGGCCACGAACCTGGCTGCGGTGGGGGCGCCGGCGGTGAAGCTCCAGGTGTCCAGCGCCCTGCGCCTCGCCGGGGAGGACCGGGCCGGCCGCATCGATACCCTGGCCCGCTACGACGAGCCCCGCTTCTTGCACCAGGCGAGGGTGCAGGCCGACGGCAGGCTGGTCGCCGTCGACGACGTCGGCCTGGTCGACGCCAGCTTTCCCGGCGACGGCGAGTGGCGGGTCCATTTCCACCAGCCGGTCCACGTCGACGGTCCGGAGACCACCCAGGACGTGCTGCGCGACCTACTCCGTGTTTTTGTCGGCGGCCCCGTCCCGCTCACCCGCATCCTCGAGGTCGAGACGTACACGTGGACGGTCCTCCCCGAGGACCGCCGCCCCCGCAGCGACGACGACCTGGTGGCCGCTCTCGCCGCCGAGGTGGCGTGGACCCGTGACCAGCTCGTCGACCTGGGATGCCGGGAGGTGGCGTGACCCGCCGGCGCATCGTCGTCCTCGACGTCGTCGGCCTCACCCCGGGCCTGCTGGACCACATGCCCCGGCTGCGGGCGGTGGGGGAGCAGGGTTTCCGGGCGGCGCTGGACACCGTGCTCCCCGCCGTCACCTGCAGCGTGCAGTCCACGCTGCTCACCGGTGCCCTCCCCGCCGAGCACGGCATCGTCGGCAACGGCTGGTACTTCCGAGACCTGGGTGAGGTGCTGCTGTGGCGGCAGAGCAACCATCTCGTCGAGGCGGAGCCGGTGTGGGAGGCCGCCCGCCGCGCCGACCCCGACTACACCGTGGCCAACCTGTGCTGGTGGTACGCCATGGGCTCGACCACCGACATCACCCTCACCCCGCGGCCGGTGTACCACGCCGATGGGCGCAAGTCCCCCGACTGCTATACCAACCCGCCCGACCTGCACGACCGGCTCGAGGAGCAGCTGGGGCCGTTCCCGCTGTTCCAGTATTGGGGACCGACAGCGGGTATCGCCTCGTCGCGCTGGATCGCCGGCGCCGCCCGGCTGGTCATCTCCCGCCACCTCCCCGACCTCACCCTGGTCTACCTGCCCCACCTGGACTACGACCTGCAGCGTTTCGGGCCCGACTCGCCCCAGGCTCTCGCCGCCGCCGCCGAGATCGACGAGGTGGCCGGTGAGCTGATCGACTTCGCCCGCGCCTCCGGGCTCACCGTGGTGGCGCTCTCCGAGTACGGCATCACCAACGCCCGCCGCACCGTCGACGTCAACCGCCACCTGCGCCGTGCCGGGCTGCTCGACGTCTATACCCAGCACGGCATGGAATACCTCGATCCGTGGACCTCCCGCGCCTTCGCCGTTGCCGACCACCAGGTCGCCCATGTCTACGTGAGGGACCCCGCCGACCTTCCCCGGACGGCCGAGCTGCTGCGGCCGCTGCCCGGGGTGGCCGAGGTGCTCGACCCGGAGGGCATCGCCGCCACCGGCCTGGGCCACTCCCGCTCCGGGGATCTGGTGCTGGTGGCCGAGCCCGACGCCTGGTTCACCTACTACTACTGGCTGGACGACGCCCGGGCTCCCGACTTCGCCCGCACCGTCGAGATCCATCGCAAACCCGGCTACGACCCTGCAGAGCTGTTCTTCGACCCCGCCGACCGCAACGCCAAAGCCAAGGCCGGCCTGGCGCTGGCGCGCCGCAAGCTGGGGTTCCGGGCCACGCTCAACGTCGTCCCCCTCGACCCCTCCTGTGTCAGGGGCACCCACGGCCGGCTCCCCGCCGCTGATGCCGACGGTCCCGTCCTGCTGTGCAGCGACCCTGACTACACCCGCGACCGGATCGCAGCCACGGACGTCAAGCAGTTCCTCCTTGACCTCGCCGGCGTCTGATCTGCCGCGTCATGGACAGGCGGTGACCTTGACGGAGACGGTGGCGGACGCCGAGTTGCACCTGGCGTGGAAGGGCTCCGACGGCAAGACGTACACCAAGGTGTCCCGCAAGGCCCGCTTCACGGTGAAGTGCGGCCTTCCGGTCACCGACGGTGTGGCTGCCGGCTGACGAGGCCCGTCGACAGGCGCAGGCCCGGGTCGCTCTGGCAGCGGCCCGGGCCTCGGCGCGCCTACGGGGGGTCGGCGGAGGATGGGCGATCGGTACACAGCTCCCGACCGAGCCACACGCCAGGCCCGGCCGGGAGCCCCTTCTCCTGGCCCCGATGATGTACCGCGCTACCGTCAGAAGTCAACCGGTTTTGTGGCGATTTTACGCATGCTTTGTCCGCTTCCGGACATATCTCCGCCCCGCCGGCTTGACTCCGTCAGAATACCGAGTATATATACTGAGTATTCTGAGGAAAGACGAGGCATGTCGATACCGATGACGTTGCTGGCCCTGCTCGACGACGGGCCGTGCTACGGGCTCCAGCTCAAACAGGACTTCGAGAGGCAGACAGGTGACATGTGGCCGCTCAATGTCGGCCAGGTGTACACCACCCTGGCGCGGCTGGAGCGTGACGGGCTGGTGGCCGGGGCCGATCCAGGACCCGACGGCGACGAGCGCCGGCGGCCGTACCGGATCACGGGCGAGGGGAGGCGGGCCCTGCGCGCATGGTTCGACAGCCCTTGCGGGGGATCGCCGTCACGCGACGAGCTGGTCCTCAAGATCGTGCTGGCCGCCAACCGGCCCGGCACCGACACCACGGCCGTGGTCCAGTCGGAGCGGAGGGCGGCTCTCACCCTGCTCCAGGAGTACACCCGGCTCAAGGCCGACCAGCCGGCGCCGGGGGACCTGGGCTGGCTGCTGCTGCTGGACTCCCTCATCTTCAAGATCGAGAGCCGCATCCGCTGGCTCGACAGCGCCGAGGAGCGCATCGCCCGCAACACCGCCGAGCCGCCGGCACCCGCTCCTGCGCCGGCGACCGGGCCGGATCAGCTGGCATCGCCTGAGAGGTCCCGCATATGACAACCCGACTGTGACCGTGCTCCAGGTGTCACGCCAGGCCGGCTACCCGGTGATCGTTTCCTGGTTCAGCATCGCCATGGTGCTCCTGGTGGTCCCACCGGCGGCCGGACTGATCGCCGGCGCCGTCTCCCGCCGCCCGGCAGCCCGGGACCTGTTGCGTCCCCAGGAGTAGTCGCGCGACGGGCGTCCCCGCTGCGCCATACTGCTGAGACTTATGCCGCACATGGCGGGGCCCGCATGACCGACTGGGGTAGAGACGTCAGCTTCGGGGTCTTCCTGATCCCCGATGCCGGGAACGACCTCGTCCATGAGGCCCGCCAGGCGGAGGCGCTCCGGCTCGACTGGATCGGTGTGCAGGACCACCCCTACCAGCGGCGCTTCGTCGACACCTTCTCGCTGCTGGCCACCATCGCCGGAGCCACGGAGCGGATCGGCCTGTTCCCCGACGTCGCCTGCCTCCCACTGCGGCCCCCGGCGATGATGGCCAAGGCGGCGGCCGGCATCGACATCCTCAGCAGGGGACGCTTCGAGATGGGGCTGGGAGCGGGCGCCTTCTGGGACGCCATCGTCGCCTACGGAGGTGAGCGTCGCACTCCCGGTGAATCACTGGCGGCGCTGGAGGAGGCCGTCTCGGTGATGCGCCTGGTGTGGAGCGGCGAGCGGGGCATGCGCTTCGACGGCGACTTCTACCGGCTCGCCGGCGCCCACTCCGGACCGGTACCGCACCATCCGGTCGGCATCTGGCTCGGTGTCTACGGGCCGAGGGCACTGGCGCTGACGGGCCGGGTCGCCGACGGCTGGGTTCCCTCGTTCCGCGGCGACCTCGGCCAACTCGACGCCATGTCCGCCCGGCTCGACGCCGCCGCGGTTGAGGCGGGCAGGTCGCCCGGCGAGATCCGGCGGGTCCTCAACCTCAACGGCGAGATCACCTCTGGCGAATCCCGGGGAATGCTCCACGGTCCGGTGGAGCAGTGGGTCGACGACATCGCCGCGCTGGTGCTCGACCACGGGTTCGACACCTTCATCACCTCCGCCGACAGCGCCGATCACCTCGCCCTCTTCGCCGGTGAGGTCGCCCCGGCGGTGCGCGCCGCCGTCGCCGCGGCACGCGCCTAGCCGTATAATCGTTGAATGCTCAATGATTCCGCACTGCCCATCTCCGTCCAGGTCTGGTCCGACATCGCCTGCCCGTGGTGTTACATCGGCAAGCGCAACCTGGAGACGGCCCGCGCCGCATTCGCCGGCGAGGAGGGCACGGCGCCGATCGAGGTGGAGTTCCGCAGCTTCGAGCTGTCGCCGGAGACACCGCCCGACTTCGGAGGCAACACCGTCGACTACCTGGTGGCGCGGAAGGGGATCTCACCCGAGCAGGCCCGGATGATGGTGGACCGTGCCGCCGCCGCCGGGAGCAGCGCCGGGCTGGTATACGACTACGAAACGTTGCGGCCCACCAACACCGCCGCCGCCCACCGGCTGTCGCACTACGCCAAGGCCCGCGGCGCCCAGGACGACATGGTGGAGCGCCTCTTCCGGGCCCACTTCACCGAGGGGCGCCATCTGGGAGATGCCGAGATCCTGGCGGACATCGCCGAGGAGGCCGGTCTCGACAGGGACGACGTCCTGCGGGCTCTCGCCGAGGGCGATTACACCGACGGCTTCGAGGAGGACAAGGCCCTGGCCGCCGCCTACGGGATCAGTGGCGTGCCCTTCTTCGTCTTCGAAGACCGCTACGCCCTCTCCGGCGCCCAGCCGCCCGAGGCTTTCCGCCAGGTCCTCGATCACATCCTCGCCGAACGTTCGTAGGCGTCAGGCTTCCCTGCGGGAGGCGAGTAGGGCTCCTGCCGTGATCAGCACCACGCCGGCGAGGGCGATGCCGGCGACCTGGTCATTGCGGAACACCACGCCCAGCACCAGCGCCACCACCGGTATCACGTAGGTGACGAACGACGAGCGGGTGGCTCCCACACTCCCCACCAGCGTTCCCACCATGGCGTAGGCGATGCCGGTGCCGAGGATCCCCGCGATGAGCACGGCGATCAGCGACGGCCAGGCGAACGACGAGCGGGCGACGCCGACGATGCCCATCGGCGCGGTCCACAGCGCCGCCAGGCCCAGCATGTGAGCCATCAGCGGGAGCGACCCGTACTTCTGCTGCAGCGGGGTGGCGACGTTGGTGGAGAAGGCGTACCCGAGGACGGCGATGATCACCAGCAACGCACCCAGCGCCTGGGTGGATCCCTCGCCCAGTTCGGGGAGGCTGATGAGGACCACCCCGACGAAGCCGACCGCCACCCCGGTCGTCTGCAGCACGCCCGGCCTACGGCGCAGCATCAGCGCCGCGATCACCGCGGTGAAGATGGGCATGGCGCCGTTGAGCATCCCGGCCACCGCCGAGCTGATCCACTGCTGCGCCAGCGGGAACAGCGTGAAGGGGATGGCGACCCATGTCAGCGAGATCACCACCAGCCGCGGCCAGTCCTCGCGGGCGATGCGGTGGCGGGCCCGGGGGACGGCCCACAGGACGGCGGCGCCGGAGAGCACCCGGATCCAGGTCACCAGCCCCGGGGAGAAAGCCTCGAGGCCGATGTCCATGAGCAGGAAGGAGGCGCCCCAGATCAGCGACAGCCCGACGAACAGACCCCAGTCGCGCACCGTGAACGCCTGCTGGTTGGTACCGACCGCGGTCGACATGATGCGGCCGCGGACCGGTGCCGTCATCGTTGCGCCCCGGCGGTGAGGGCGGTGACGTGGTCGGGGACCTCCAGGCCGTCGTGGTTGTTCTCGTCGGGGAGGGGGTCGTCGAAGCCGTGCCGCAGCGGCAACACCCCGGCCCAGATGGGAAGCTCATAGTCGGCATCGTCGTCGTTGGGGCCGCCGGTGCGTACCTTGGCGGATACCGCGTCGAGAGGGAGGCGCACCACCGCCGTGCCCCGCACCTCCTTCTCCGTCATCGGGCGGAGGTGGGGCCGGCGGCCCGGGACCAGCTTGTCGGTGAAGGCGTCGAGTGCCTGCTTGCGCTCGTCGAGGTCGGTGACGGCCTCGGGGACCCCGAACACCACCACCGAGCGGTAGTTGGCCGAGTGGTGGAAGGCGGAGCGGGCCAGTACCAGCCCGTCGACGAGGGTGACGGAGACACAGATCTCCGGGGAGCCCTTGAGGAGCCTGAGCAGCCGCGTCGCCGGCGAGCCGTGGAGGAGGAGGCTCTCGCCGACCCGGGCGTGGAGCATCGGGATCACCACCGGGCGCCCGTCGGCGACGAAACCGACGTGGGCCACCAGGGCTTCGTCGAGGACGGCATGCACCAGCTCGCGGTCGTACGAGGCTCGCTCCTTGTAGCGCACCGTGGTCTCGGGGCGGGGGAGGTATCCGTCGGATACGGTGGCGGTTGGGTTTGACATGATGATTGTTCTGGTACAAAATGACGTTTGTGCTGGGACAATATACGGGACTGAGGGCGGATTCCGCAAGAGGGCTCGCCGAGGGCGTGGAGGCGATGGTGCTGGAAGGCTCGCTGGCGCCCGGCGACCGCCTCCCCCCGGTGCGTGAGCTGGCCGGCACCGTCGGGCTCTCCGCCAACACCGTCGCCGCCGCCTATCGCCTCCTGGGCAACCGCGGCGTCGTGGTGGGCCGGGGCCGCCTGGGTACCTTCGTCACGCCCCGCCCTGCCGGTCCCGCCCTCGACACCCTACCCGACCCGGCTCTGGTGGACCTGGCTTCGGGCAATCCCGACCCGGCGCTCCTGCCGGACCTGGGCGCCTACCTGGCCGGCATCGACCCGGGCCGGCGCCTCTACGGCGGCCCTGCCGTCGATCCCGAGCTGGAGCCGGTGGCCCGCCGTCTCCTCGAGGATGCCGGGGTGCCGGTGGAGAGGTTGGCCGTGGTCGGCGGCGCCATGGACGGTGTCGAGCGGGCCTTCCAGGCTCAGCTCGCTCCCGGCGACGCAGTGGCCGTAGAGGCGCCGGGCTGGCCCCCGCTGTCGGACCTCATCGTCTCCATGGGGCTGCGGCCCGTCCCGGTGCCCATCGACGACAGCGGGATGCTCCCCGGGCGCCTCGAGGCGGTGGCCGGGGGCGTCGGCGCCGTGCTGGTGACGCCGCGCCTGCAGAACCCCACCGGTGCCGCCACCGACCCGGCCCGCGCCGCCGAGCTGAGGCAGGTGCTCGACCGCCATCCCGGCGTATTCGTGGTCGAGGACGACCATGGCGCCCTGGTATCGGGGATCCCGCTGGCCTCGGTGGCCACCGGGAGGGAGCGCTGGGCGTACATCCAGAGCATGTCCAAGCCGCTCGGCCCCGACCTGCGTCTGGCCTTCCTCACCGGGGACGACGTCACGGTGGGCCGCCTCGCCGGCCGCCAGGGCGTCGGGCCGGGATGGGTGAGCCACATCCTGCAGAGGCTGGTCGCCGCCGTCCTCGCCGACCCGGCCACCGACGTGCTCCTGGCCCGGGCGGTTGCCGCCTACGCCGAGCGCCGCGACGCTCTGATCGGGGCGCTGGCGGCCCGGGGTATCGGGTCGATGGGCCGCAGCGGCCTCAACGTTTGGGTCCCGGTCCCCGACGACGACGCCGCGGTGGCGGCCCTCGCCGCCGAGGGCTACGCCGTCCGCAGCGGGGCCCGCTGGCGCATGGGAACACCCCCGGCGATCCGCGTCAGCACCGCCCGCGCCACGCCGGATCTGCTGGAGAGGGTGGCGGACCACATCGCCGCCGTCGTGTCGCCGCCCACGTCACCCGGCGACATCCGCTGTGCATGAGCCGCCGGGATGTGGATGCCTATGGTAGCGCGTGCCCATAATGGTAGCGGAATGGTAGCGTAGCCCCATGCTGGTGACGATGGATCGAGCGGGACGGATCGTGATACCGAAACCGCTGCGCGATGCCTTGGGTCTGGCACCGGATGTGGAGCTTGAGATCGTCGCCGACGGCGCCGGCCTCCGCATCGACCCGCTCCGACGCATGATGCGTGCCGTGGAGTTCGAGGACGGCCTACCCATCCTGGGCAGGGTGGAGGGTGCCCGCCTCACCGATGCCGATGTTCGGCGCCTTCGCGATGACCTCCAGCGCTGATCGGTGGGCCTGTGACACGAGCGTGGCGATAGCTGCGCTGGATCCGGAACATGATGCCCACTCCGCTTGCCGCCGCGCTGTTGTCGATCGTCGGCCGGCGCTGGCGGGGCACGCGGCGTTCGAGGCGTATTCGGTGCTGACCCGGCTGCCGCTGCCGCTGCGGCTGAGTCCCGACCAGGCGGGCGCGGTTCTCCAGGCCATGTTCCCGGAACCCTGCTGGCCGGAAGCGGCACACGTCGACGACCTGTGGCGCCGGCTGCCGGATCTGGAACTGGCGGGCGGTGCGGTCTACGACGCCCTGGTGGCCGCCGCGGCGCACGTCGAGGGGCGGACGCTCCTGACTCGCGACAGCCGTGCGGAACGGACATATCGCGCCGTCGGGGTCGACTACGTCTTCGTGGAGTAGCAGGCGCCTCGCCTCACAGCTCCCGGTGTTGCGCCGAACGGACGGCGATCGCTACGAGCGCAGCGGTGGCGAGGATGGTGACGGCGGCGGATGTGACGTAGTCGCCGGGGGAGGCGCCGGCCGGGATCTCGGCCAGCGCGCCGGAGGCGTGGGTGGGGAGCCACCGGGCCAGGCCGCGGAACGACCCGGCGATGGGCATCACCAGCAGGGCCACCACCGAGACCAGCACCGTCGACAGCACCGACCGGGTGAGCCCGGCGGCCGCCGCCACCAGCGCCACCACGAAGCAGAGGAACAGGGCGCCGAGCAGGATGCCGGCGGCCACGTCGGCGGCGTCCACCGCACCGATGAGTGCCCAGGTCTCGTACCAGGCCAGTAGGGCCCCCGCCGCGAACGAGGCCACCACCGCCACCGCGGTGACCACCAGCCGGGGCGTCAGGATGCGCCTCACCCGCTCCACACGGGTGCGGAGGAACACGCCCATCTCGGGGATGGCGTCGAAGGCGAGGGCGCTCGCAGCCACCACCACCGCCACCAGCGTGCCGAGCTGCATCGCGTTGGAGGTGTACTGGTTGAGACCGTCGGCGGGCACGGGTGGTGGCAGCTCGATGATCGTCCCACCACCGAGGTCGCCACCGGCGGCGTCGAGGATCTGGCGCAGGTAGCGGGCGGTGAGCGGCCCCAGCAGCCCGAAGAAGACATATACGCCGAGGAGGGCCAGCCAGCGCCGGGTGCGCAGCAGGCGCAGCAGCTCGAGGCGCCACAGGGTCACGGCGCCCCCTCCCCGCCCCCGGAGCGCCCGGTGAGCTCGAGGAACGCCTGCTCGAGCGTCACCGCCTGCGGCGCCATGGACACGACGTGGGCTCCCGCCCCGGCCAGAGCCCCCGGCAGGTGGGCCTCGGCAGCCGCCAGGTCGGTCACGGACACCACCAGCTGGTCGGCCGCGGTGACGTCGACGCCGGTGACCCAGCCGTGGGAACGCAAGGCGCCGGCGACCGGCTCCACAGGTGGGCGGCACCGCACCAGGTAGGTGGGGACCGCGGACCCTACGAGGAGCCGGTCCACCGGGCCCTGGTAGAGCAGGCGGCCCCGGTCGAGCACCCCGACCGTGTCGCACACCTCCTGGACGTCGGCGAGGATGTGGCTGGAGAGCACCACGGTGGCGGACCCGCGCAGCCTCCCGATGAGGTCGAGCACCTCGCGGCGCCCCAGCGGGTCGAGCGCCGACGCCGGCTCGTCGAGCAGTACCACCCGGGGCTCGCCGACCAGGGTGCAGGCCAGCCCGAGGCGTTGCAGCATGCCCCGGGAGTAGCCCCCCACGTGGCGTCCCGCCGAGTCGGACAGGCCCGCTTCCTCCAACACCTGGTCGACACGGGTGGCGTCCTGCCGGTGGCGGGTGAGGTTGAGGGAGAGCTGCACCAGCTCGCGCCCGGTGAGCCACGGGTCGAACCGGGGAGTGTCGGGCAGCACCGCCATCTCCGACCGCGGCGCTTGGATCGAGGTGTCCCCCGAGGTTGCCCGGCGCAGCCCGGCGAGGATGCCCAGCAGCGTCGTCTTCCCGGCGCCGTTGGGGCCGACGAGCCCGTACACCGAACCGGTGGCCACGGACAGGTCGACTGCGTCCAGGGCGATATTGCTGTCGTACCGTTTGGCCAGGCCGCGGGTGGCGATCATCGTCGCTGGCCGGCGACCCGGCCCGCCACCAGGTAGACCACCCCGCCGAGGGGCATCGAGAAGATACATACCACTGCCCAGGCCCACTTTGGCAGGTACCTGACCTCGCTGCGGGAGAGGTCGTAGAGGCAGTAGCCGACGAACGCCGCTGTCACCACGAAGATGGGTACCAATGCGGCCCAGGGGATTCCGTCGTTCATGCCGGGGTTCAGTATCCCAGTATCCAGTGGCCGGGGACCAGTACCGGCGCTTCGACCGCGGGGGTCGTCAGGTTTCGAACGACTCGACGGCGGCGACGACCTGGTTGAGAAAGCGCGAGGCGAGGGCGCCGTCGATGACGCGGTGGTCGAACGAGAGACTCACCGGGAACACCGGGGCGATCCGGATGGCTTTGTCACGGACGACGACGTCGTCGGCGGCGCGGCCCACCGAGAGGATGGCGGTGGTGCCGTGAGGGATGATCGGGGTGCCGTAGCCACCGCCGACCGCGCCCACGTTGGAGATGGTGAACGTGGCGCCCGCCATGTCGTCCGGCGTCAGTTTGCGCTCGGCGGCGGCTGCGGTGAGGCGCTCCACCTCGGCCACCAGCCCGTCGTGCGTCCGTCCCCCTGCGCGGCGCACGACGGGCACCAGCAGCCCTGCCGCGGTGTCGACGGCGATCCCGATGTGCGCCTCGGCCGAGGGCCGCAGGGTCTCCCCGTCGAAGCCGGCGTTGAACACCGGGTGTGCCTGCAGCACCGGGAGGACGGCACCGATCAGCCAGGCCTCCAGCGGGCCACCCCCGGCAGCCTTGCGGGCGGCGAGGAGGGCGGTCGCATCGGCCGGTCCCCACACGGTGACGTGGGGAATCTCCGCCCAGGAGCGTGCCATGTTGGCGGCGATGGCGCGCCGGGTCGGGGACAGGCGCTGTTCCCCGGCGGCGGGTGCTGCGGCAGATGCACCCACCGCCGGAGGTCTCGACGCGGCGCTCTCGACGTCGCCGCGCGTGATCTGACCGTCTGGACCGGTACCGGTGACCGTGGACAGGTCGACGCCCAGGGTCCGGGCCAGCTTACGGACCAGGGGCACCGCCCGGACCGCGCCAGGGGACGGGGCGGCGGGCGCCTCCGTGCCCGCCGCCCCGGGAGCGGTGGCGGGCGGTCCCGGTATCGGACCGACCTCCTCAGCGCCGTTGCTCCAAACCTCTCCCGGGTCGCCGATGACGGCGAGGACCGCTCCCACGTCGATGACGTCGCCGGCGGCGCCGCCGCGGTGCAGCAGCACGCCGGAGCGCAGCGCGGTGATCTCCACCACCGCCTTGGCGGTCTCCACCTCCACGATGGGCTCGTTGGCGGTGACCGGCTCTCCGACGTCGACGGCCCAGCTCACGATCTCGGCCTCGGTGAGGCCCTCGCCGATGTCGGGCAGCCTCATCTCCTGCGCCATCAGCCCGCCACCGTCCGGCGGATCCCGTCGAGGATCTCCGCCCGGCCGACGAGGGCGTGGCCCTCGATGGCGAACTGGGGCCACCCGGCGTCGGTGGCGGCGACTCGCCGGAGCGGGGCCTCCAGCGAGTAGCCGCACCTCTCCGCCACCTCGGCGGCGACCTCGGCGGCGATACCCCCGGTGCGTTGCGGCTCCTGCACCACCAGCAGCCGCCCGGTGCGCTCGACGCTCCCGGTGACGGTGGCGACGTCCCAGGGGTAAAGGGTGCGTAGGTCGACCACCTCGACCTCGATGCCCTCGGCGGCGGCTTCATCGGCAGCGGCGAGGGACGGGGGGACCATCCCCCCGTAGGTCACCAGGGTGAGGTCGGTGCCGGCGCGGCGGATGCGGGCCTTGCCCAGCGGGATGGTGTAGTGCCCGGTGGGGACGTCCTCGCGACCGGCCCGGTACAGGACCTTGGGCTCGAGGAAGATCACCGGGTCGGGGGACTCCAGGGCCGAGGCGAGCAGTCCCTTGGCGTCGGCGGGTGTGGACGGCACCACCACCACCAGGCCGGGAGCGTGGGCGAAGTACGCCTCGGGCGAGTCGCAGTGGTGCTCGTGGGCACCGATGCCGGCGCCGTTGGGCATGCGCACCACCACCGGCACCGAGACGTGACCCCGGGTGCGGTAGCGGATGCGGCCCAGGTGGCTGGCGATCTGGTCGAAGGCCGGTAGACGAACCCGTCGAACTGGATCTCGGCGACGGGGCGGGCGCCGG
>CAZOGW010000017.1:0-34876 GCA_964579415.1 uncultured Acidimicrobiaceae bacterium
TGGGAAGGCGGATGACGCCGGAACCGTCCCACACCACCTTGGACATCAGCGCCGAGTATTCGGTGGAGATGGCTTCGTCGTCGAAGTGGCGTAGCAGCACGAACCCGAAGACGTCCTCGTAGTAGCTCACCCACTCGTCCATGGATCCCAGCTCGACGTTCGCCACGACGTGGTCGATGCGCTGCAGCCCGATGGGCCGGGCGATGCTGTCGTTGCGGAGACGGAAGTCCGGAGGCGGCCAGCTCGTCTCCGGGTTCTCGATGAGCGAGTGCAAGGTCTCGCCGTAGGCGGCAATGGCCGACCTCTTCCACTTGCCGTGCTCACCCTCGGTGACCTCGGGTTCGACGACGCCACGGGCGCCGCGTTCCACCGCCTTCTCGTAGGCGGCTTCGGCGTCCGGGACGTGGATGGCGACGTCCTTGACGCCGGGGCCGTGGGCGAGCACGTGGTGGCCTACCGGGTGATCCGGTCCCATCGCTCCCGTGACGATGAAGTGCACGTCGCCTTGCTCCAGCGCATACGAAGCGGCGTCGCGGTGGCCGGTCTCGGGGCCGCGGTAGCCCACGATCTTGTAGCCGTGTACCTGGCGGTAGTAGTGAGCGGTCTGGTAGGCGTTGCCCACCCAGAACTCGATGTGGTGGAACCCCAGGATGGGGAACTCGTTGCGGTGGGCCTCGATGGCGTCGCTCATGGGGTGCCTCCTGTGGCGTGTGCGGCGAGCGCGTTGTCTGGCAGTTGGTCGGCGGGCAGCACCGTGCCGGTGCAGGCGCCGAAACCGATGGGGACCGCCCCCGGCGCTTCGCAGCGGGCGGTGAGGGTGACGGTGTCGTGGTCCCCGAGGAAGGTTCGGGTGGTCCCGTCGGCGAGGGTGATCGGCTCGGCGCCGTTGGCGGTGGCCTCCAGCAGGCATCCCAGCGACCCGGGGACGGGACCGGACACGGTGCCGGAGGCGAAGAGGTCACCGGTGCGGGTGGAGGCGCCGTTGACGGTGGCGTGCGCAAGCTGCTGGGCCATGGTCCAGTACATCTGTGCCAGCCCCACCTCGGTGACCACGCTGTCTCCGATGACGACGGTGAGGCGGGCATCGACGGCGGAGCGGGCGGGCGCCTCCAGGTAGGGGAACGGCGGCGGGTCCTGGGCGGGGGGGTCGACCCGGAACGGCTCCAGGGCGTCGAGGGTGACGATCCAGGGCGACACCGTGGTGGCGAACGACTTGCCCAGGAAGGGCCCCAGCGGCACGTACTCCCAGGCCTGGATGTCGCGGGCGGACCAGTCGTTGACCAGGCACAGGCCGAAGATGTGCCCTTCGGCGTCGCCTGCCGCCACCGGCACGCCGGGGGTGCTGGACCGGCCGGTGACGAACCCGACCTCGAGCTCGAAGTCGAGGCGGGCGCTGGGCCCGAAGGTGGGCCCGTCAGGGCCGGGCCGCTGTCCGTGGGGCCGGGTGACCGGGGTACCGGAGACGACGACGGTGCCGGCGCGGCCGTGGTAGCCGACGGGGAGGTGCCGCCAGTTGGGCAGGAGTGGCTCGGCACCGGGGCGGAAGAGCCGACCCACGTTGGTGGCGTGGTGGACGGAGGAGTAGAAGTCGACGTAGTCGGCCACGTCGAAGGGGAGCAACAGGGTGACCTGGGACTGCGGCGCGACGAACCCGTCCCCGTCCCCGCCGATACGGTCGCCGGAGGCGTCGAGCAGTTGTGAGAGGCGGCGGCGCAGGGCGGTGTGGGTCTCCCGGTCCAGCGCCATCAGCGGGTTGAGTACCGGGGCGTGCGCCACCGCGTCGGGGAGGATGCCGTCGAGGTGCCCGGCGTCATGGAGGGCGGGGAGATCGAGGACGTAGTCGCCGATGGCGACGCCGATACGGGGGCCCTCACCGGGGCGGGTGAATGCCCCGTAGGGCAGGTTCTGGATGGGGAATTCGGAGCCGGGACGGACCGGGACCCAGGATGCCAGAGTCGGGTCGAGGGTCCGGTCCATCACACCGTCTCCGTAGCCTCGAGGATGCCGAGGGCGACAAGGTCGTCGACCGGCTCGTCGAAGCTGCAGCTCCCGTAGGAGGGGAAGAGGTGATTGCGCATGTCGCGCAGGGCGGTGATCCCGATGCGGCTCCCCTCCCAGGTGATGCCGGCGGCGCCGACGGCAATCGACCCGGTACCGGCCATCGCCGCGGTCACGTCCTGCGGAGTGGAGCCGCCGGCGGCGAGGGCGGCTGCGGTGAGCAGGTTGAGGAACCCGTGGCGGTGCACTCCCAGCTCGGTGTCGAAGTGGCGCAGCGGGTGGTGCATCCCGGCGGTGGCCTTGAAGGGGAGCTTGTGACCGGCGCAGGCGGCGACGAAGCCGGCTGCCTCGTCGGGAGTGGGGAACGCTGCGGGTGTCAGGCCGCCGGTCCGCATCTTGGCGCCGATGCCGCGCATCCGGGTGACGCGCAGGGCGTCGAGGGCGGCGACGGCGCGCCCCACCGCAGCCGGGTCGGCGCCGGCCACGGGGATCTCGAGGAACGGGGTGACGTCGGGCGATACCGCCAGAGTGCCGTCGACGGTGGGCGCCAGGGCGCCGGCGACGGCGGTGACGTCCCCGGCGGCCATCGCCTCGGCGGGGGCGGCCAGCTCGACGAGCACCACCCTGGCGCCGGGGTCCATATAGCGGTCGAAGGCGGCGGCATCGACGCTGCCGCCGGGCCGGTCGATGACGGCGCTGACCCCCCAGGGCCGCTCCCCTGTCGCCATGGTGCGGGTGAGCTCCCCGGCGAGGTCATCGAGCCGGGACGACGGACACAGGAACCGGCCCAGCATCCAGCCGTAGGGTCCGGACCGGGCTCGCCGATACCCGGCGACGGCTTCCTCGACGGGAAGGGAGGCCGGGGGAAACATGCCGGCGTAGTCGACGAACCCTTCGAGCAGCGCCCGGCGCCCGTCGACCAGCGGGTTCATCACCGGCCTCCCAGCCAGGTCCAGGCGTAGTCGTCCTTCTCGGCGTCGTGGGCGCCCGGCCCCAGGTCGAGTGGCCGGAAGGTGTCGATCATCACCGCGATCTCCTCGGTGCCCTCGACCCCGATGCTGGCCTCGACACTCCCCGGCTGCGGCCCATGGGTGTGACCACCGGGGTGCAGCGAGATGGACCCTGCCTCGATGCCGGAGCCCTTACGGCTCATGAAGTTGCCCTCCACGTAGAACAGCACCTCGTCGGAATCGACGTTGGAGTGGTTGTAGGGAGCCGGGATGGCGAGGGGGTGGTAGTCGAACTTGCGGGGAACGAAGCTGCACACCACCAGGTTGGGAGCCTCGAAGGTCTGGTGCACCGGGGGTGGCTGGTGGACCCGCCCGGTGATGGGCTCGAAGTCGTGGATGGACAGCGTGTACGGGTATACACAGCCGTCCCATCCCACCACGTCGAAGGGGTGGTTGGCATAGGTGTGCCGGGTGGTGCCGTTCCTGTGCCGAACCAGCACCGGTACGTTCTCGCCCTCGTCGAGGAGCGGCTCGGTGGGCCCGTGCAGGTCCCGCTCGCAATAGGGAGCGTGCTCGAGGAGTTGCCCGTTGCGGGAGAGGTAGCGGCGGGGCGGGCCGATGTGCTGGCGTGTCTCCAGGAACAACGCCCGCACCCCGGTGCCCTCGTCGATCACCCAGCGGTGGATGGTGGAGGCCGGGACGATGACGTAGTCACCCGCCGTGAAGGGCAGCTTGCCGAACACCGATTCGAGAACGCCGCTGCCCTCCTCGATGTAGGCCATCTCGTCACCCATGGCGTTCTTGGTGTAGCCGCTGGTCTGGCCGGAGGCGACGTAGGAGATGCGGCAGTCGTCGTTGGCCAGCATCAGGTGGCGGCCGGTGACCAGGTCGCCGCCGCCCTTGAGGACATGGGTGCGGAAGTGGCGCGGCTTCAGCGGGTGGTTGGGGGTGACCTCCTGCGCCTCGGTCTCCACCGCCTCGATGTCGACGATGGCTGTGGGAGGGTTGACGTGGTACAGCAAGGACGAGTCGAAACTGAAGCCCTCCTCCCCCATCAGTTCCTCGGTGTAGAGGCCGCCGTCGGGCTTGCGGAACTGGGTGTGGCGCTTGTGGGGAACCTCACCGATGCTTCGGTAATAGGGCATGTCTCCCTCCTTCCATGTCAGGCGGTCCGTGTGGAGAAGGCGTCGGGTGCGATGATGCCGCCGAGGCCGTGCAGTTCCCCGGCGACGGCTCCGGCGGCGGCGATCACCGCAGCGGCGACCGTCTCGCGTTCGGGGTAGCGGGCGGAGGGGGCGACGAGCCCGATGGAGGCGACGGCGGCGCCGTTTCCGTTGACCACCGGGGCGGCGATGCCGACGACGCCGTGTTCCAGCTCGTCGTGGGTGAGTGCGTATCCCCGTTCGCGGATGGTGGCCAGCTCGGCTGCCAGCGAGCCGCCGGTGAGACGGTCGATGGTGGCGGGGGCGGCGAAGGCGAGGATGGCCCGGCCGTGGGCCGCGGTCACCAGCGGGTGGCGGAAGCCGGGCCGGTAGTGGACCCGCACCACCTGCCGCTCGGGAACCACCAGGTGGACGGCGACGGCCTCGTCACCGTCGGCGGCGGCGAGCACCGTGGTCTCGTCGAACCGCTCGGCCAGGCTGCGCAGGTGCGGCTCGGCGATGCGCCGCATGTCGGGGACCAGCCCCCCGGCGAGCCGCAGGAGCCCGAACCCGAGGTCGTAACCCCGCCCAGTGGGGCGCACCAGGGCATGTGCCTCCAGCGTGGCGACGAGCCGGGAGACTACGGTGCGGCCGGTCTCCAGCCGCCGCGCCAGCTCCCCCACCGGTGCCGGCCCGTCCTCGCGAAGCGACTCGAGCACCCGCAGCGCCTGGTCCACCGTCTTGGAGATCTCGGCCACACCCGAAGCGTAGCGACTGCCCGCTATTCGTGCATCGCTGTCCGATTATCGGACTGCGGTGAGTTCTTGTGGCCGCAAGATGATGCCGATCCGGGGAGGTACCTCCTCACGAGACAGGTCGACGCGCGACGAAGCCACTACCCTCCTTCCGATGGCACGCGTTCGGTTGTTCGCCAACCTGCGAGAGTCCGCCGGCACGTCGTCGGTGGATATCGAAGGCACCACGGTCGGGGAGATCCTCGACGTCGCCGTGGACCGGTTCGGCGCCCGCTTCGCCTCCGGTCTTGCCGCGGCGAACGTGTGGGTGAACGGCGACGGTGCCGACCGGGCCACCCCGGTGCGCAGCGGTGACGAGATCGCCCTCATCCCGCCCGTCTCGGGAGGCACCGCTCCCACTGCCGAGGCCACGAAACAGGAGGGCAACGACGCCACGCCGGCGCTGCTGGGCATCGTGCTTCTGGCCACGTTCGTGATCGCCAACATCATCTCCGCACAGGCGCTGGTGTTCGCCGCGGTGGGTGGCGCCCTGGCGTGGCTGTGGGATATCGGCGAGACCTCCATCGAGCGCGGGATCGCCACGCCGGTGATCCCCGCCCTCGTCGGCGTCACCGCCGCCGGCAACGGCGCCTATGCCTGGGGGCTCAAGGGCTTCGCCTTCGGTCTCGTCGTCGGTCTCGTGGCCGTGGTGGTGTGGGCGGTGTTCGACGCCCACTACCGGACCATCGACGGCATCGCCGGCGCCGCCCTGATGACCCTGACCGCGTCGCTCGGCGTCGGGGGCATCGTGCTGGTGCGCAACGAGTCTGTCGTGTTCGTGACCACCTTCCTCGTCATCATCGCCATCGGCGCCGTCGCCGCATGGGCGGTGCGGCGCTTCCTCCCCGACGTGGCCGGCATCGACCCCAACCTGGCGTCCATCGTGGGCGTGATGCTCGGCTCGCTGGGGGCCGGACTGCTCGCCGACACCCTCTCGTTACTGACCGTGCTGGTGTGCGGCGCCGCCGCCGTGGTGGGCTTGTTCGCCGGCCGGGCGGTCGGCTCGATGCTGCGCAGCGGTTCGGTGGTGCACATGACCCGCAGCCCCGGCCTGCTCACCGCCCTCGACGCCGCCATCCTCGCCGCAGCCACCTTCTGGCTCGGAGTGATGTTTCTGGCTTGAAAGGTACTAAGTACTACGTACTAAGTACTACGTAAGAATCGAAGCGGCGTTCGCTTCGGGATCTGAGGGGATGGCATCGCCGAAGACCGCGTGGCACGAACGGTGAGTTCGCTCGACAGACTTAGTACTTAGTACGTAGTACTTAGTACTTAGTACGCTTCCTCCTCTCGCCGTATCTCGTGGCCGTTGGTAGTGTCCTGTCCGCTATGCGACGGCTGGGCGGACGCGCCTTACTCATCTTCCTCACCCTGGCCTTCCTCGGGTTACAGCCGATCATGGCGTCCGCCACCGACGAGAAGGACGTGGAGCAGGCCGAGGCGGCCCGCAAGGCGGCGTACGACCGTCTCGTCGAGGTCAACCAGGAGCTCGAGGCGGCCATCCTCGAGTATCAGGAGATCAACGCCGAGCTCGACGAGCTCACCCACCGTATCGAGGTCATCCTCGACCGGATCGCCGACCACGAGTCCTCGGTGGCCATGCTCAAGATCCGGGCCCGGGAACTGGTGACCCAGGCCTACATCACCTCCGGCAACAGCGACATCATCGAGATCGCCTTCGAGGCCGACAGCATCCAGGACCTGCTCACCAGCCAGGTGCTGCTCGACCGGGCCGGCGACCGCGACCTGGTGGAGCTGGACCGCCTCGACGCCCTCACCCGCGAGATGGACCGCCTCCGCGAGACCGTCAAGACGGACCAGGACCGTGTCCAGGAACTTTCCGACGAGGCAGCAGCCGTGGTGGGCCGCCTCGACGAGTTGCAGGCCGAGCAAGCCGCCGAGTACGAGCGTCAGGATTCTGCCGCCCGCCAGGCCCGCACCGAGTACGAAGCCGAGCAGCGGCGCAAGGCGCTGGAGGAGGCGGCGAAGAAGCGGGGCTCCGACCGTGGAGTCGGGCCGGTGCGCGGGTTCGTCTGCCCCGTCGCCGGCAACGTCAGCTTCATCAACGACTGGGGCTTCCCCCGCTCCGGTGGTCGGCGCCACCAGGGCAACGACATGTTCGCCAGCCGGGGCACCCCGGTGGTCGCTGTGAGCAACGGCACCTTGTCGCTCAAGTCGAACCGCCTCGGCGGCATCAGCGCCTACCTGCGCACCTCCTCGGCGATGTACTACTACGCCCACCTCGATGGCTACGCCGCGAACGTCTCCAGCGGCCAGTCGCTGAGTGCCGGGGACGTGATCGGCTACGTGGGGAACACCGGCAACGCCCGTGGTTCGTCACCGCACCTCCACTTCCAGATGCACCCCGGCGGCGGCGCCCCGGTCAACCCCTACCCGACGATCAGCTCGGCCTGTTAGCCGTACTACATACTACGTACTACGTACTACGCAGCCACGCTTGACTACCCTTTCGGGTACAGGGACGCCCATGAAGGGATCTTGCACTGGAACGGAACAGGCGACGTATCGATCGGATCCGCGAGCCGGGGTTCCTCGATGGGCTGGCCGAGCTCGACGACCGTGAGCTGCGCAGCCGCCGCCGCATGTGCGGCGAAGTGGAGCACGAGTTGTCGTACCAGCGGCGCTTGGTCCAAGCCCGGCTCGACCTGCTCGAGGTGGAGCGCAGGCGCCGCGCCGGTGAGGAGACCCGGTCGCTGGTCGAGGCGCTCCCGGAGGCCCTCGGAGACGGCTCGGCGGCGGCGGTCCATGTGACCGTGGCCACCCGGGATGACACCGCCCCGGTCACCGCCGGGCGGCGCCAGGTCGACCGCATCCTCGACGATGGGCTCCTGGGCCGCCTCGTCGAGTTGGACGGCGCCGCCATCGACAGGCTGGCCGCCGAGGCATCCTCCGCCGAGGAGACCCTCTCCCGCCAGCGGCGCACCGTACACATCGCCATCGACGCCCTCGACGACGAGCTTTCCCGCCGCTACCGCGACGGGCATACCTCCGTCGACGACCTCTTCACGGCTTGAGCGCCATGTTCGCCGCCACGGTGCGCTCCGGTCTGGTCGAGTCGACCCACGCCTGGTCAGGCGCCTTCGTCGACGCCGACGGGACCGTCCATGGGCGGTGGGGGGAACCGGACGCACCCCTCTATTACCGCTCCGCCATCAAGGCGCTCCAGGCTGCCGTGGTCCAGGAGGCCGGCGCCGCCCTGCCTCCGCTGCACCTCGCCCTCGCCTCGGCCAGCCACGCCGGGACACCTGCACACGTCGCCATCGTGGAGTCGATCCTCGCCGGCGGCGGCCTCGACCCGTCCGACCTGCAATGCCCGCCGTCCTGGCCCCGCTCGTCGAAGGCCCGCTTCCGCCTCCAATCGGCCGGCGAGAAGCCGTCGCGCCTGCTGCACAACTGTTCGGGCAAGCACGCCGGCTTCCTGCGGGCCTGCGTCGCCGCCGGATGGCCCACCGCCACCTACCTCGAGCCCGACCATCCCCTTCAGGTGCGTATCGCCGGCCTGACGGCACAGATGTCCGGACTCGACCCGCGCCCGGTGGGCATCGACGGGTGCGGGGCACCGACGCTGCGGGGGACAGTCACCGGGCTGGCCCGGGCTTTCGCCACCCTCACCGCGGAGACCCGGTTCTCCGACGTGGCCACCGCCTCGATGCGCTACCCGGCCCTCACCGCAGGCAACGACCTCCCCGACGGACGCCTCGCCATGTGGTGGGGCGGTGTCGCCAAGTGTGGCGCCGAAGGCCTCATGGTCGCCGCCCGTAACGGGGTGGCCATCGCCACCAAGAGCCACGACGGGTCCTTGTCGGTGGCGGTCCAGACCTGCATCGAGCTGGGTCGCCGCACCGGGCTGCTCGGCGCCGCCGCCCTCGCCGACCTCGGAGACCTGCACGAGCCTCCCGTGTACGGGGCGGGGCGGCCGGTGGGGAGCCGCATCCCCGACCTCGCCGCAACCACAGGAGTGCGATGATCCACGCCGACTGGGACACCCCGGCCTTCTCACGCGCCGCCCTCGCTCCCGGCACCGGGCCGTTCCCCCACCGTGACTTCCTGCGGGTGTGGTGGCGGCACCGCGCCGCCGCCGACGACCGGCTCCTCTTGGTGGAGGACGCCGATTGCCTGCTTCCGCTCATGGTGCACGATGGCGTGGTGCAGTTCCTTGGCGAGCCCGACCTCACCGACTACCACTCGCCGCTGGGAGGGCTTCCCCACGGCGCTGTCGCCCTGCTGGCTGAAACGCTTCCCGGTGCCCCCTTCCGCTTCGACAGCCTCCCCGCCGAGGCGGCGGACCCGCTGCAGGCCGCCCTCGCCGCCGCCGGCTCCCCTCCGGCCAGGGCCGAGGACGGCGCCGCCATGGTGCTGACCCTCCCCCCAACCTACGACGAGTACCTTGCCGAACTGGGCAAGAAGGAGCGTCACGAGACGCGCCGCAAACGCCGCCGCTTCGCCGCCGCCGCCGGCGAGCCACGGGTGTTCCGCAATCAGGACAGCACCGCGATGGGAACATTCGCCGCGATGCACAGGTTGTCGGCAGGTGTCAAGGGGGACTTCATGACCGCCGCCATGGAGCGGATGTTCGCCGACCTCCACACCGAGGTCGGAGCCCGCATCGACGCCGTCACCGGTGAGGGGGAGAGCCCCGTCGCCCTCGGCTTCGGGTTCGAGGACGGAGACACCTATTACCTGTACAACTCTTGCTTCGACCCGGAAGCCTCCGGCCTGTCCCCCGGGGCGGTCCTGGTGACCTGCCTGGTGGAGCGCGCCATCGACCACGGCCGGCGCACCTTCGACCTCCTCAAGGGCGACGAGTCCTACAAGCTCCGGCTCGGCGCCCGGCCACGCCCGCTCCACACCCTGACCGGGGTCCTCGGAGGCGCGGCGTGATCGAACGGGTCGTCTATGTCTCCATGCACACCTCGCCCCTGCTGCCCCCGGGCGAGGGTGACGCCGGAGGGATGAATGTGTACATCGACGAGCTGGCGAGGACCATGGCTCGGCGCGGGCTCGATGTCACCGTCCTCACCCGACGCGCCTCGGCGACGGAACCTGAGATCATCGAGGTGAGCCCCCACTACCGGGTGGTCCACATCGAGGCCGGTCCGGCGACTCCGCTGCCGGTGGCCGCCCTGCCCCCGCTGGTGGGCGCCTTCGCCGAGCGCTCCCTGGGATGGCTGCGCAGCCACGGTGTGCGCCCCGACGTGATCCACTCCCACTACTGGCTGTCGGGTTGGGTGGGCGTGATCCTCAAGGAGGTACTGGGCGTTCCTCTCGCCAACTCCTTCCACACGTTGGGCCGGGTCAAGGATCTCACCCGTCGCCCCGACGAGCGACCGTCGAGCCCGGTGCGCACACTCACCGAGACCGAGGTCATCGCCCGCTCCGACTGTGTCATCGCCTCCACTCCGCACGAGCTCGAGGACCTGCTCGACCACTACGGCGCGGTGCCCGAGCGGGTGTGCGTCTCGCCTCCCGGTGTCGACCACGACTTGTTCCGCCCTGGCGACAAGCGGCAGGCAAGGCGTGGGTTGGGGTGGCCCGCCGGCGAGCCGACGGTGCTGTTCGTGGGTCGCATCCAGCCGCTCAAGGGCGTCGACGTAGCCATCGCCGCCCTTGCCGAACTGGAGGGCGCCACCGCCGGGCCGCGGCCGCGGCTCGTCGTCACCGGGGGGCCGAGTGGCCCAGAAGGCGAGGACGAGTTGCACCGCCTCCGTCTCCAGGTGAACGACCTCGGAGTCGCCGATCAGGTCAGCTTCCTCCCGCCGCAGCCACACCACACCCTCCCGCGGCTGTACCGGGCCGCGGACGCCCTGGTGATGCCGTCGCGCAGCGAATCGTTCGGGCTGGTGGCCGTCGAGGCCCAGGCCTGCGGGTTGCCCGTGGTCGCCGCCTCTGTCGGCGGACTGCGCCACGTCGTCGACGATGGCCGCTCCGGGATCCTGGTCGACCGCCCCGAAGCCGACGCCTACGCCAAGGCGTTGTGGAGCATCCTCTCCGACTCCACCGAGGCCGCCAGGTTGTCGGAGGGTGCCATCCACTTCTCGCAGCGGTTCTCATGGGCAGCGACCGCCCACCGCCTCACCGAGCTCTATTCCGGGATCTCCGCCCGCGCCGCCGACTGAGCATCCGGATGGTGGAGGCGGCGCCGGCGACGCCCGGGAAGGGGATGCAAGCCGCGAAAAGTCGGCGAGAGAAACTTGTCGACAGAGGGTTGTGCACAAGACCCTGTGGATTGCTGTGGGTATGTGGAGAACCTACCGATCATGGCGCGGTCAACGGTGCGGGACGGCGTGCAACGATCATCCGTGATATGAGCTCGCGAAAAGTCGGCCTGATCAGCCGGGTTGAATCTGAGCCGTCGGCTTCGTATGGTCGGACCTGTCAAAGCCCAAGGTGCTGACAGGGTCGTCAACTCGTTCGGGGAAGTGCGGGAGAGATGCCCCCAGAGGTTCCTTGGGCTTTGGCGCGGGGTGGTCCTGTCACTTCACAGGGCGCCAAGCTGCAACGAAGCTGGGGGGTACTTGGTACTTGGTCGTGGGCATCCGGGGGGCGGGGTACGGTGACGGGGTGTTGAGCGCGGTGCGGCTTCCGATTCCTTGGGATGAGTTCTCGCTGCCCAATCCGTTACTGGTCGGAGGGACCGTGCTGTTCACTGGAGAACCGGCATGGGCGTGGTCGGGCCGGGCGCCGAGCTTGGGGATCCCTGAGTGCGAGCCCGAATCAGGGGGCGGCTTGGAGGGGTGGGGGCTCGACCATGTGGTGCTGCTGGTGCCGGACCTCGACGAGGCGATGGGCGCCTTCGGGGAGATCGGGGTGGTCCCACGGCTCAAGGCGGCGGTCCGGGGCCGCCCGATCGCCCATCTGCGGGTAGGTCCGGTCTTGGAGGTGATCGAGTCCCCCGTACGCAGCCCTGCCGTCTACGGCGTGGCCCTGGTGACAGATGAGCCCCTTGAGGTGCTGGCGCTCCGCTGGCGCTCTCTGGGCCGTGATGTCGCCGACCCCCAACCGGCCCGCCAACCCGGGCGCCGCATCCTCACCGTCCGTGCCTTGGAAGCGGGCCTCGCCGTCATGTCACCCGATCGATAGACCCCCTGGCACCAAGTACCAAGTACCAAGTACCTTCTAGATTCCGAAGAACAGCTGCCGGAGCCTGACGGAGCTGGCTTGGTAGGTTTCGAGATCGATGCGCAGCGAGCCGAGGCGGAGGCCGGCCATGCGATCGCCGTAGCGGGTGGCCACCCGGAGGGCTTCTCCTTCGTACTCCAAGGCGCCGAGACCCTGGCAGCGGCCGGTATCGTCGAGCACACCCACCAGCATGCCGTGAAGGCGCTGTTGGTCGAACCCTTCGGGAAGGGTCGGGGCGAACACCGAGGAATGCACCCGCCAGCGGTCAAGCGGCGGGGCGAGGGCGTCGCCGAAAGCCTTGCGCAGCAGGTCGTGACGGGTTACCGGGTCGAGCGGATGGTGATCCTCCTCGGGCTCGGCCCGAGCCACCCGGGCCCCCAGGAACCGCTTCAGCATGGCCACGATGGGCTCCATCTCCGCACCGCGCTGAAGCGCGATGACCAGCGCCGGCCTGCACAGCTCCATCAGGTGATACTTGATGGTCTGCCCGACGACACCGCCGACCACGTCGGAGGTGTCGAGTACCACGAAATCCGCCTGGCGCTGCGCCATCTCGGCGAGGGACGCCAGGGCGACCACATGGGGCAGGATCACGTCCTCGGCGTGGGTGGAGCCGACGAAGCGCAGTTCGTCGGCCTCGTGGAGGGTCACCAGGTCGTCGGCGGATCCGAGGATGCGCATCCCGGCGCACGCAGGTGGGCCCACGGTGGCAGCGCCCACGTCGCCGTCGACGAAGGCGGCGGTGAGCCCGCTGTCGAGGGCGTCCTCGACGAGATAGCGTGCCAGCGACGTCTTGCCGCTGTCGGCGGCTCCGATCAGCATGATCAGGCCGCGCTCTCCTTGAACCCGCTCGCGCAGGCTTGCGTGGGCGTCCCTGTTACCCACCGGCCCTCCTTTGTGCCCTGTCGTCCGGCCGCGCCGACCGACATCCTCGGAGGGGATTGTAAGAGGTGGGCGTTGCGTGTGCGCCGAGGTGCGCAGCGGGGAGGTACTTGGTACTTTGTACTTGGTGGCCGCGGCGCCGGGTACCGAGTACCTGTACCGCTTTCTGCGGGACCACCCCTCAGTCCTGATACGCGTCGCGCAACGCTCTCCTCATCACCTTCGCTGACGCGGTTCTGGGCAAGCTCTCGACGACCTGCACGTCGTGGATCCGGAAGAGGGGGTTGAGGTTGCGGGACAACGCCTGCTGTAGCTCCGCCTTCAGTGCCTCGGGGCCGGCGCCCGGTGCCACGGTGTAGACCACGAGGCGGTTGGGACCACCGCCGGGCGGGGGTACGGCAATGGCGGCCACCTCGACCACTCCTGGAACGGCCGCCATCACACGCTCCAACTCGGCAGAGCCCACCTTGATGCCGCCCAGGTTCATGGTGTCGTCGATGCGGCCCAGGGCCCGGTAGCGGCCGTCGGGAAACCGTTCGAAGTGGTCGCCGTGGCGCCGCAGCGGCACGTCGGACTGGGGCAGGTCGGCGTAGTACGCAACGTGGTGGTCCTTGTTGAGGAGCCGGTCGGAGAGCCCGATCGACGGCGGTACCAGGAACACCTCTCCCGAATCGGTGGGCGCGCCCTCCTCATCGAGAATTCGCAGGTCGAGACCGAGGGCCGGGGTGGTGAACGTGCCCGGGACCGACGGCTGGACCGTGGTGGCGGTGATGTAGCCGCCGCCGATCTCGGTGCCGCCGCAGTATTCGATGACGGGGCGGCCCCCGGCGAGCTCCATCAGCCAGGCCATGTCGTCGGGATTGGAAGCCTCTCCGGTGGAGCTGAAGCAGCGGATGCCGGTCCAGTCGAGGCCGTCCATACATCCGGTGGCCCGCCAGGTGGCGACCAGGCTGGGAACCACACCGAGCGTGGTCACCGCGGCGTCCTCGACGAAGCGGCCGAACCCGGCGCCGGTGGGGGCATCGTCGTAGAGGGCCATGGCGGCTCCGTTGACCAGGGAGGCGTAGATGAGCCACGGGCCCATCATCCAGCCCAGGTTGGTGGGCCAGGCCACCACGTCGCCCGGCTGGATGTCGTGATGGAAGTGGGCGTCCGCCGCCGCCTTGATCGGCGTGAGCTGGGTCCAGGGGATGACCTTCGGCTCGCCGGTGGTGCCCGACGAGAACAGGATGTTGGTCTCGGTGTCCGGCGTCACCGCCACCGGCTGCAGCGGCCCGGGCTTGCCGAGGAATCCCTCCCAGGAGATGTCGCCGTCGGCGAGCGGTAGCCCGGCTCCGGTGTCGACGACGATGCACCTGGCGGCACCGGCGTCCCTCACCTTGGCGTACATCGGTAGCTCGCGGCCGCCACGAATGGTGCGGTCCTGGGTGACCACGGTGGTGGCCCCGGTGAGGTGCAGCCGTACCGCTATCTCGGCGGGGGCGAAGCTGTCGGCGATGGAGACCACCACGCCACCGGCGGCAACGACACCCAGGTAGGCGGCGACCGATTCCAGCGTCATCGGCATGGCGATGGCGATACGGTCGCCGGGGCCGAGCCCGGCGGCGGCCATCCCGGAGACCACCCGGCTCACCAGCCCGGCCATCTCTCCGTAGGTCACCCGCTCCAGGGCGCCCTCCCGGGTGTGGACCAGTGCGACGGCGCCCGGGTCCCCGCCGAAGCAGGTGGCGACCATGTTGAGCAGGGCGCCGGGTAGCCAGTCCGGCGCTTCGGGCGTCGAGTCCTCGTCGAGGATCGCCGACGGGGGCCGCTCGAAGACGATGCCGAGGCGCTCCACCGCCTTCCACCAGTAGCCGGCCCGATCGGCGACGGACCAGGCGTGCAACTCCGGGTAGCCGGGCAGCCCCAGCTCCCGGGCCAGGTCGGTCACGTTGGCGCGCTCGACGGCGGCAGAGTCCGCTTCCCACATACGGCTCCGCAGCGTACCGGCTTGAATGCGCCGCATGGTTCCGCAGCCGATCCGGAGGCCGTCGTGGTGGGGTGGGCGCGGTCACGCCGTCTTCACCATGGTGGTGTTCGTAGTGATGGCGTCGCTGGACAACACCGCAGCGGCACTTCTCCCCTCGATGTCGCTGCGCGTCGTCGAGGAGCTCGATACCTCGGAGCAGGCGATCACCGCCTTGGTGGGCGTCGTGATCCTGGTGACGGCTGTGACCGCCGTCGGCTGGGGCTACCTGGGCGACCGGGGCAAGCGCAAGCGCCTCCTTCTGGCCGGGACCGCCATCTGGGCCGCCGGCGCGGCTCTGTCGGCGACGGCGACCTCGTTCGGCTGGCTGGCGGTGTGGCAGATCCTTCTCGGCGTCGGGCTGGGATGTGTCGCCTCGGTCGGATTCTCGGTGATCAGCGACTTCGTCTCCCCCCGCCGGCGCGGGTTGGCGATGAGCCTGTGGGGCCTCGCCCAGGGTGTGGGCACCGCCACCGGCGCCCTGCTCGCCAGCCAGCTCGGTGCGGGAGACTTCCGCGTCCCGCTCCTGGTCGTCGCCGGGCTGGGGGCCGTCTTCTCGCTGCTCTACCTGCTGGCGTTCGAGCCACCCCGCGGGTACGCCGAGCCGGAGTTGCGACGGCTCCACGAGAGCGGCGCCGTATACGACTACCGCATCGAGCCCGGCGACGTGGGGATGCTGCTGCGGCGTCCCACCAACAAGTGGCTCATCCTCCAGGGCCTGAGCGCGCAGATCGCCTTCGGATCGTTGATGTGGATCCCGCTGCTCTACCAGCACAAGGTCATGGCGGAGGGCTACGGTCTGGCCACGGCGACGCGGGTGGGGGGCCTGCTGGCGTCGGTGTTCCAGGTCGGGGCGCTGCTGTCGATCCTGGGCGGGCACATCGGCGACAGGGCTCAGGCGAGGACGCTGAGCGGGCGCGGCATCGTCAGCGCGGTCGGCGTCCTCGCCTCGATCCCGTTCCTCATCGGCTTCTTCTTCATGCCACTGCGGGACCTCACCGTCACCGAGGGCGCCAACACGGCGACGCTGCTTCCCGAGGTGCTGGGCCAGATCGTCACCAACCCGTGGGTGGGCGGCGCCTTCCTGCTCGCCCTGGCGGGGCTCGCCCTCAACTCGGCCAACTCCCCCAACTGGTTCGCCCTGATCACCGACGCCAACCTCCCCGAGCACCGCGGCACCGTCTTCGGCATGGGCAACCTGGCCAACGGGGTGGGCCGGGCGGTGGGATCGGTGCTCATCGGTTCGGTGACCTCCGCCATCGAGAAGTCGCTGCCGCCGCCGCTCAACTGGGCGGTGGGGCTCACCGCCTTCCAGGTGTTCTTCCTCCCCACCGGCTACTGCTACTGGCGCGCCGCGGGGACGTCACCGGCCGACATCACCGAGGTGCGCCACGTCATGGCGACCCGTGGCGCGATCCCCATACCAAGTCCCGAGTAGCCGGCACCCGGGCACCGACGAGCGACGGCCCGCACGGCAAGCCGTGCGGGCCGTCATCGGTTGGGGGGTTCTGCTTAGTGGCCGAGCCTGATCATGTGCCAGGCGCTGGTCTTGGAGTCACGCAGCGACTTACCCGGGTCACCGCCGCCGCCGGGGGCGTTGTCCTGCTCGTAGTTCGAGTTGTAATCCAGCAGGTCCGACACCCGGTCAAGACGCCGGAAGTACTTGTTGAACCCGATGTCGCCGGTGCCGAACGGCACGAAGTTATAGCCGTTGCCGACACCAGGGGGCTGCCCGGTGCTGGCGCCGTCCTTGGCATGGAACAAGGCCACCCTTCCGGGCCTGCTGGTGACGACCTCGTTGGGCTCGAAGACCTGCTCGACCCGGTTGCCCTCCCAGTCGTAGTACCAGCGGTGCTGGTGCTGCGCCACGAATGCCCAGTAGATGTCCTGCTCGATGACGACCTGGCTCGGCGTGTTGTCGAGGTAGTACTCCATGAGCCGGATACCGGACTCGCCGCGGACGATCTGCGGTGCGGGGAGCGGCTCGCCGGTTATCCGGTTGACCGTGACCTCGACCATCGGGCCGTCCTGGAGGAAGTTGTACGCCGGGGAGTGGTTGTGCGGGTAGAGCTGGATGCCGGCGTGGCTCAGGGCCAGCTCGTTGAGGGCTATCCACTTCTCGATGCCCAGGTCCCAGTTCTCCTTGTTCCGGTTGTTGGCGCTGGTGGGGTCGTTGCCGGTCCCCATGTACTTCATCCCGAGGATGGCGGCGAAGTCCAACTCGATCAGGTAGCGGGTGCGATCCGCCTCGCTCATGCCGCCGCCGGCGCTGCCCGGGCCGGGCCACGTGTTGGGAATGAAGCCGTGGTTGCCGATGGCCCGCAGCCCGTTGGCGTCGAGGAAGCCGCGCAGCGTCTGGGCGTACGCCAGGTAGCCGGCGGGATTCGACGTCGGGTTGGGGGCACCGCCACCGGGGTTGTTGGCGTTCTGGCCGTAGCCGGCGAACTCGATCTGTGTGAACCCGAGGGGAGCCAGGAACTCGAAGAGCTCCTTCCAGCCACCGGGCAGCGGCACCAGCGGGCCGAGATCGGTGGGATCGGCCGGGAAGTTGGGGCCACCGATGTAGCCCATGGTGGCGTTCCCCGTCGAGATGCCCTGGCGGCTGGGGACGTCGCGCTGGGTATACGTGATCGTGCCCATGCGTTCCCGCTTGATGAGGCTGTTGCCCCGGTCGGGGACGTCCTGAGCGGTGTAGGCGAACGCCGGACCGGCGGGCAGCGCCGCCACCGCAGCCGCACCCGCCGCGATCCCGAGGAACTTCCTCCGGGAGAGCGTGTGGTCTTCGTGCATTTCCCTCCTCCATCTCCCACAAGGGGATGCCCGAGCAACGGGCCTTGGCGCGCCCGGAAGCTCGTGACTGGGTGACGCTCGCACTCGCCTCCTCCCCCCAGAGGTCGCTAGACGGAGAGCGGCCTATGACCCCCAGTCGCGGTCACGACCAGAAAGCTACTCCGACTTTTGCTTTTGCACAAGCGATTCCCCGTTGAGCCGGGCACGGAAGTCCCCGGTGCCTCAGGCGAAAGTCGCGCCCCGGCGGCTCACCGGCGCACCACCAAATCGGCCTCGGCGGAACCCCCTGCGCTCTGGTCGAGGAGCCGGCGGGCCTCCCCCTCCACGCTCTCGCGTTCATCCGAAGAGAGGGTGCGTTGCGGCTGCACTTCCATCTCGATGCGTCGTCCGGTGCGCTTCACCTTCCACCACCCGGCGTGGAACCCGTCGACGAGCAGGTTGCCGGCCCACCCGGGAGGGACGACGCCGGGAGGGATGATCCGGGAGCGATCGTGGTGCGCGAGCAGGACGTTGTCGTACTCGGGGAGCAGTCGCGGCGGCGCCGCGACGTCCGGGTCGGGCCGGGGCGCGTCCGGGAGGTCGAAGACGTCTCCGGCATCCTCGGTGCGGAAGCGTCGCAGCCGGGGGCCGAGACGCTCGAACACCTCCCCCAGGCCGTTGAGACCGCACCAGGTGCGGGCGTCCTTGGGTGCGGCCGGGCCGAATGCCGCCAGGTAGCGCATCACCAGGTCGTCGGGCGAGACCTGCGTGGGGAGCGGCGCGCCCAGCCATCCCTCCATCGTGGTGAACCGGGCCTGGGCGGTGGCGCCCCAGACACCGCGCGGCGGTACCTGGACCACGGGGACCAGGTAGGTGACGGCCCAGCCCAGCGCCACCGGCTCCGGGCCGGGATGGCGCTCGGCGAGGACCTTCCCGAACTGGGCCCGGGTGAGCGGGTCCTCCTCGATGAGACGGCGGCCGTCGGCGGCAGCGGCGCCCACGTCGATGCCGGCGCACGCCTTCGCCCACTGCGTCGACTCGAAGACGCGGCGCAGAAGGCTGCCGTGCAGGGCGCGCATCTCCAAGCCGTCGGCGGCGGTGACCAGGTGGACGGTGGTACGCATCAGCGGGGCGCGCACCACCCGGCGCTCGACGAGGAGCGTGGACAGCTCGGCGGGATCGAAGTCGTCGACCCGTGCCCACAGCCCGTAGTAGGGGTCGTGGGGATTCTGCCCCTGCATCCCGACGAGGTGGCGCACCATCTCCTCGGGGTCGGCGGTTGCCCGCTCCAGCAGCGACTGGCGGGCCAGCAGTGCCCGGTTGAGCGCCCGGGTGCCAAGGAGATCTCCACGGGGCGCCATGGATTGAGACTACCGGCGCGTGTCGCGAAATCAGGGCCCGTGGCGCGAAAGAAATCGACTCGCTGAGCTTGCCTGCAGCCGGTGCGGACAGGTACAACTCTGGTCGCTTCCCCGCTGAGAGACATAGTTCCGGCATGACGCGCCCTGAGGCGGAATCTCCTTGACGTAGTTACAGCTCTGTAACTACACTCAGGCTCCCGTCGCAACATCTAGGGTCCGGAACGACTCACCGACACAAGATGTTGTGGATGTGGACAAAGATGTGGATAGGTAGACGGACAGCGGTGGCTAGGGCGGGCGCCGCGACAAACCCCCGGAGGGAGAGGCCATGACCAGCGGTCTGCATATCGAGCGACGGTTCACCGCTGACGGGCGCGACCCGTACGACACCGTCGAGTGGTCCCGGCGCGACAGCCGGATCACCAACCCGGACGGCTCGATCGTCTTCGAGATGAAAGACGCCGAGGTTCCCGCCCAGTGGTCCCAGGTCGCCGCCGACATCATGGTCTCCAAGTACTTCCGCAAGGCCGGCGTGCCCCAGGTCGACTCCGCCGGCAACCCCGTCCTCGACGACACCGGCGCCCCCGTCACCGGCCCGGAGCAGTCCGCCCGCCAGGTGGTGAAGCGGCTCGCCTCGACGTGGCGCTGGTGGGGCGAGACCAACGACTACTTCGCCACCGGCGAAGATGCCCAGGCCTTCGAGGACGAGTTGGCCTACATGCTGCTGCACCAGATGGCCGCCCCCAACTCCCCGCAGTGGTTCAACACCGGCCTCGCCCACCAGTACGGCATCACCGGCACACCCCAGGGCTTCTGGTACGTCGACCCCGCCACCGAGGAGGCGGTCCCCTCCCCCGACTCCTACACCCGCCCCGCCCCCCACGCCTGCTTCCCCGCCGGCACCCGCATAACCACCCGCGGCGGGTTCCTGCCCATCGAGAAGATCGAGCCTGGCGACGAAGTGCTCACCCACGAGGGCCGCTACCGCAAAGTGCAGCGCACCATGCAACGCCAGGTCGACGAGGAACTCGTCGAGCTCCGCATCCGCAAGCTGTCCGCGACACCTCTGGTTGCAACGGCGAACCATCCCGTATGGGCCATCCGCAAGGAAGAGCCCACGGCCGCTCCGTCGTGGATCCCCGCGAGTGACCTGCGACCGGGTGATCTGGTTGTAGTGGGTAGCGGTGACGGTCAGCAGGCGACCGCCCCCATCGTGGCGACCACCCCCGCTCCGTTCTACGGGACCGTCTACAACTTCCAGACCGACGAGGACGAGTCGTACGTGGCCAGCGGCGTCGTCGTCCACAACTGCTTCATCAACTCGGTCGACGACGACCTGGTGAATGAAGGCGGCATCATGGACCTGTGGGTTCGCGAGGCTCGTCTCTTCAAGATGGGGTCCGGGTGCACATCCGGCGACTCGCGGGTGTACGTGGCGGGTCAGGGCTTCGTCCCGATCCGCGACCTGTACGCGCAGTTCGCTTCCGAGGGACGACCCGTTCACGAATTCGACGGCAGGGGCAGGTATATCGACATCGGTGATACTGATGTCTTCACCCTGTCGGTCGATGACGCGACCGGTGAGTACACCCAGGACAAGATCGAACTGGTGTGGGCATACGACGTCGACGCCGACGATAAGGTGACCGTCGCCTTCGACACCGGGGCGCGCGCCACCGTGTCCGCCTGGCATCCTTTCCTGGTGTGGGACGGCGAGCGCGTCGTCGAGCGTCGCGCCGACGAGTTGGGCCGCGGAGACTCCGTCATCGGGCCCAACCAAACCGCCGCCGACAGCCTCGCCACGGAGCCGATCATCCTCGACTACGAGACCACGTACTACCGGAGGACCCAGCAGCACTCCGTGCTCGTGGACACCGACGTGGCCTGGCTCGTCGGCTACTTCATGGGCGACGGCAGCCTGGGAAGGGTGCGCTCCACCACCACCAACAGCTACGGAAAGAGCTACGAGTACGACCGGCTCCGGCTGCGCTTCCACGACGAGACCACCGACACCCTGGAGCGGGTCCAGCGCATCGTGTCACGAGTGTTCGGCGAGACCGCTGCGATCCAAGCCGACGGGCGAGGCAGCCGCGGGCAGCACGTCAGTTACACCGGGCGCAAAGTGACTGCCTTCTTCGCCTCGCTCTTCGAGCCGGGCACCAAGACCTACACGCTGGCGATGCCCCGCTTTGTCTGGCTCGCCGGGCGTGAGGCCGCCCTGGGCTTCCTCGCCGGCCTGGTCGACTCCGACGGAGCCGTCGCCAACGGCCGGGCCGCCTACACGACCGCCTCGCATCGGTTCGCCGACGAAGTCGCCACCCTGGCCTCGGTTTACGGTTTGGGCGGAGGCGTGGTGCGCCACGGGAGCGTGTCGACGACAGCGGTCGTGCGCCGCTCCACATCGTTTGACAAGAGGCTCGAGTTCGCTGGGTACCTGTCGCACCCGTCGCGGCGCACCGCCCTCCTCGACGAGGGCGTCCGTCACGAGCGCAGCCGTTGCATGCCGCTGTCGGAGGGCCTCGCCACCGAGCTGTTCGGCGAGCATGCCCCCGCCGACTGGCTCAAGGTCCTTGTCGGCGAGGAGACCTTCCATCTCGGCAGGTTGCGATACGAGGGCATCGTCAACCCGACGAAGCTGGAGAAGGCCCTTGCCACCATGGAACCGGGCACGCTCACCGCAAAGCTCGGGCGCATCGCCGAGTCGCTCGCCTTCGTTACCTCGGTGGAGGCGTGCACCGACGATCCTGACTTCTACGATCTCACCGTTGCTCGCCACAGCAACTACCTCGCCGGTGAGCACGGCCTCGTCGCCATCCACAACACCGGCTCCAACTTCTCCCGGATCCGCGCCGAGGGCGAGCAGCTCTCGGGCGGCGGCAAGTCGTCCGGGCTGATGTCCTTCCTCAAGGTGGGCGACCGCGCCGCCGGGGCTATCAAGTCCGGTGGGACCACGCGGCGAGCCGCCAAGATGGTGATCCTCGATGTCGACCATCCCGACATCGAGACGTTCATCAACTGGAAGGCCGACGAAGAGGACAAGGTGCGGGCCCTGGTGGCCGCCGGCTACTCGTCCGACTTCAACGGCGAGGCCTACGCCACCGTCTCCGGCCAGAACTCCAACAACTCGGTGCGACTCTCCAACGAGTTCATCCAGGCCGTCCTGGACGACGGCGAGTGGGACCTCACCGCCCGCACCGACGGCAGGGTGATGAAGACGGTGAAGGCCCGCGACCTGTGGAAGCAGGTCGCCGAGGCGGCGTGGAAGTGCGCCGACCCCGGCGTGCAGTTCGACACCACCATCCAGGAGTGGCACACCTCCCCCGCCGGCGGGAAGATCAACGCCACCAACCCGTGCAGTGAATACGTGTTCCTGGACAACACCGCCTGCAACCTGGCCAGCCTCAACCTGGTGCAGTTCGAGCGGGCCGACGGTTCCTTCGACCTCGACGCCTACCGGCACGCCATCCGCATCTGGACGGTCGTGCTGGAGATCTCGGTGACGATGGCGCACTTCCCCTCGAAGGCCATCGCCGAGGGAAGCTACGACTACCGCACGCTGGGCCTGGGCTACGCCAACCTGGGATCGCTGCTGATGCGGGCCGGGATCGCCTACGACTCCGACCTGGGCCGCTCCATCGCCGGGGCACTCACCGCCATCCTCACCGGGTACTCGTACGCCACGTCAGCGGAAATGGCCGAGGCGGTGGGACCGTTCCGCCGCTTCGCCGAGAACCGCGACTCCATGCTGCGGGTGATGCGCAACCACCGCCGGGCTGCCTACGGGGCGGCACAGGACCAGTACGACGCTGTGTCGCATTACGTGGTCGGCATCGACCAGGAGCTGTGCCCGCCCGACATCCTCGCCGAGGCGCACCGCGCCTGGGACTCCGCGGTGGAGTTGGGCGAGGAGCACGGGTACCGCAACGCCCAGACCACCGTCCTGGCGCCAACCGGCTGCCTCGTCGGCGGCTCGCTCATCCCCACCAGTCGCGGGCTGGTGCGGCTGCGCTCCCTCGGCGACCCGGCCGGCGCCCAGTGGCAGGACCTCGGCATCCAGGTCGGCACCGACGAGGGCGCCCGGACGGGGACGCAGTTCTACGTCAACGGCGTCGAGCCGGTGGTCACCGTCGACACACACCGCGGCTACCGCATCCAGGGCACCCCGACGCACCGCATCAAGGTGGTCGAGGCAGACGGCTCCTGGGTGTGGAAGCGGTTCGGCGACATCGCCGCAGGCGACAAGGTGCCGTTGCAGCTCGACCAGCTCGTCGGCGAGCCCCAGCAGGTCGAGCTGCCACCGCGACCCGAGGCGCACTGGACCAGCGACTTCACCACCGTCGTGCCCCGCACCATGTCCCCGGAGCTGGCCGAGTTCGTCGGCTACTTCATGGGCGACGGGTCGCTGCATGCCAAGGGAATCCGCCTCTGCGTGAGCCGGGAGGACTTCGACGTCGTCGACCGGCTCAGCCTCCTCGGCAAGGAGCTGTTCGGCCTGGAGGCCCACGTCAACGAGATCGGTGGCTACACCGAGGTGGCGTTCCACTCGGTGCCGCTGGTGTTGTGGTGGGAGGCGTGCCGGTTCGCCAAGACCCCGCCCTCCGAGAACCACTCCGGAAAGGGCTACCACCCGCACATCCCCGACGCCGTGCTCCACAGCAACGACCGGGCGGTGTACGCCGGGTTCCTGCGTGGCCTGTTCGAGGCCGACGGCACCGTCCACCTCGGCTACCCCTCCTGGTCGACGACGTCGCTGGAGTTCTCCCGTGACGTGCAGTCGCTGCTGCTGGCGCTGGGCCACGTCACCACCCGCAAGATCGACCGCACCGGCTGGGGCGACTCCGACCTGGCGGTGCTGCGGCTGCTCAACCTGTCGGCAGCCGGACGCTGGGCCGACGAGATCGGGTTCATCGGCGGCCGCAAGCAGAGCGCGGTTGCCGGTGGTGAGCACAGCCAGGCGTCCCGCGACGACCACATCCCGGTGACCCGGGCCACGGTCGACCGCCTGGCGCCGGAGAACGACAACTTGCGCAAGACGATGCTGCTGGCGCTGTCCCGCATCGGGTCGGTGTCCCGCCGCTCCGCCGAGGAGCTGCTGGCCCGCACCGGCGACGCCGAGCTGCGCCACCTGCTCGGGTTCTTCTACGACGAGGTGACGTCGGCGGAGCTGGGCGAGGAGCAGTACACCTTCGACCTGTCGGTGCCCGACAACGTGACCTACGTGGCAAATGGATTCGTCTCCCATAACACCATCGGGCTGCTGATGGACTGTGACACCACCGGTGTCGAGCCGGACTTCGCTCTGGTGAAGTTCAAGAAGCTGGCCGGGGGCGGGTACTTCAAGATCGCCAACCAGTCGATCGCCCCGGCTCTGGAGCGGCTCGGCTACACCCGGGACCAGGTGAGCCAGATCATCGACTACGTGGTCGGCACCATGACCCTGAACCGGTCGCCCCGCATCAACACGGCGACGCTGATCGCCAAGGGCTTCACCGCCGACGACATCGACAAGGTCGAGGCGGTGCTGCCCGGCGTGTTCGAGCTCGGCTTCGCCTTCAACCAGTGGACGCTGGGCGAGGAGACGATGCGCCGCCTCGGCTTCACCTCCGAGCAGTACAACGCACCCGGGTTCACCATGTTGAAGGCGCTCGGCTTCACCGACGAGGACGTCCGCCTCGCCAACGACCACATCTGTGGCCGGCAGACCATCGAGGGAGCCCCCCACCTGCGTGACGAGCACCTCCCCGTGTTCGACACCGCCAACCGCAACGGCAGGCTCGGTGAGCGTTTCATCCACCACACCGGCCACATCAGGATGATGGCGGCGGCCCAGCCGTTCATTTCGGGAGCCATTAGCAAGACGATCAATATGCCCAACGAGGTGACCGTCGAGGACATCGAGGAGAGCTACCACATGTCGTGGGAGCTGGGCCTCAAGGCGATGGCGCTGTACCGGGACGGTTCCAAGGCGAGCCAGCCGCTGTCGGCCAAGACCGACGACGGCGACACCACCGAGGACGAGACCGACGGGCTGGAGGACGCTCTCGCCGAGGAGCGGGAGCTGGTCCTCACCGGCCGGCCCACCGTCCACGCCGGCATGTTCGCCCCCGGGGTGTCCCCGACTGCGGCGTACGCCGACATGCCCCGCCCCCGCTTCCTGCTCCCGGCACGCCGTAGCGGCTATACCCAGGAGGCCCGGGTGGGCGGCCACAAGCTGTTCATGCGCACCGGCGAGTACCAGGACGGCACGCTCGGAGAGCTGTTCCTGGACCTGGCCAAGGAGGGCGCAACGCTGCGGGGTATCCTGTCCTGCTTCGCCATCGCCGTCTCCAAGGGGCTGCAGTACGGCGTGCCGCTGGAGGAGTACGTCGACACCTTCACCTTCCAGACGTTCGAGCCGCGCGGCATGGTGGAGGGCCATCCCAACATCAAGATGGCCAACTCGATCGTGGACTACGTGTTCCGGGCGCTGGGCGTGGAGTACCTGGAGCGCGACGAGCTGGCCCAGGTGCCGCCGGACCGTTCCATGGAGCTCCCCGAACCCCGCAAGGGCCTCGCCCTCGACGCCGGGGTACAGCTCGACCTCACCGACGCCGCCATCGAGTCCGACATCGACGCCCAGGTGGCGGCCGCCGCCTTCGTGGACGCCGACGACGAGGGTCCCGGTGGCGACGGGGTGGCCCGGGCCCTCGGTCTCGGCTCCGGAGCCGTCGCCGAGCCGGCGGCGGTTGTCCCCGGCAATGGGTCGACAGTGTCTACCGCCCGATCGGCCACCGAGGTGCAGACGGCAGCCGTCCAGGCAGTCCTCGCCGACAAGATGGGCGACGCCCCGCTGTGCGACACCTGCGGCCACATCACCGTCCGCAACGGCTCCTGCTACCGCTGCCTCAACTGCGGCGACTCCAAGGGCTGCAGCTAGAGAAGGTATCCGTTGCCGGTATCCGGCATCCGCTACGAGCGGGGTGGGATTTCAGGAGACCCGCCCCGCTCGTCTTTCCCCGCCCGGAGTAGGTGATCCGAGGGCCTGGCGAGAAAGAAATCCGTCCTCCACAGGTCGCGTCCGTGGTGGTGGTTGTACCATGCATGCACTCGTCGCGACGTGGGTGGGCGAGCTACAGGCCTTGGGAGAGGCAGGCTGAGGCGGGGGCACATGGCGGCTCTGAAGCGGGCTACAGAGGTTGCGATCGTCGGCGCGGGGCCGGCAGGTTGCACGGTGGCGTTGGGGTTGCTCGAGCGTGGCGTCACCCCGATCATCATCGAGCGCGAGGAGTTCCCCCGCTTTCACATCGGGGAGTCGACAACCGGTGAGTGTGGCGCCATCATCCGCCGGCTCGGGCTCGAAGACGAGATGAACGCCGCGGGACACCCGATCAAACATGGTGTCAACGTCTTCGGGACCCAGGGCAAGCGCGACTGGTGGGTACCGGTGATGCGACGGGACGAGCACGGCCTCCATGACCAGGCCACCTGGCAGGTGCGTCGCAGTGAGTTCGACCGAATGCTCCTCGATGCCGCGCTGAGAGCGGGAGCCGACATGGTGAAGGGCCGCGCATCGGAGCCCATCATCGACGACACCGGCGTGCTCACCGGTGTCGTGGTGCAGACGCCGGACGGCGGATCGGTCGCCATCGAAGCCGAGATGACCATCGACTGCTCAGGGCAGGCCAGCTTCCTCGCCAACAAGAAGGTGACCGGCCCGAAGTACCTGGGGTCGTACGACAAACAGATCGCCATGTTCACCCACATCTCGGACTACCAGCGCGGCTCGGGCGGACCGGAGCGCAGCGACCAGCCGGGGAACACGCACATCTTCTACTCCAGGAAGTATCACTGGGCCTGGGCCATACCCATCGACGACGAGGTGACCAGTATCGGGATCGTCACCCCGGTGGCCTACTTCAGGGACAAGGGCGAATCGCGGGAAGAGTACGTCAGACGCGAGATGCAGCAGTTCAACAAGGGTCTCGCCGCACGGATCCCTCAGGGTGTGATGGTGGAACCGGTGCGCGCCGTCCCCAACTACTCGTTCCAGGTGGGCAGGTTCGCCGGCCCCGGCTACATCTGCGTGGGCGATGCGCACCGGTTCGTCGATCCCATCTTCTCCTTCGGCCTCCTGGTGGCGATGCGCGAGGCGATGATGGTCATCGAGCCGATCATGGCATGGCTCGACGGCGAAGGCCGGGGCGGCGGCAACCCCTTCCACGACTACGTGGTCATGGTGGAGAAGGGGATCGACACCATCGAGGATCTCGTCGACACGTTCTGGGAGAACCCCCTGGCGTTCGCCTACCTGCTGCATGCCAGATACCTGGCGCCGATCACCGACGTGCTGGCCGGCCGTGTCTACGACGACATGCCCCACGACCCGCTGTTCGACGCCGCCCTCGCCGACTTCAGGCGACTCCTCGAACGGGAACGCAGCTATGACGCAGCCGGGCTGTTGTCGGTGCCGATCGGCTCACGGTTCCACCCGGAACGAGCTCCGCTGTGGAACTCGAACCTGCAAGGTATCGAATCCACCGAGGAGTGGCTCCGCACCGCGATGTGACGCAGCGGCGGGCGCTGCCTTGGCGGAGAGGGAGGGATTTGAACCCTCGAGGGGACTTAACACCCCCTACTCGCTTAGCAGGCGAGCGCCTTCGACCGCTCGGCCACCTCTCCGGGACCACAAGGTTATCAGGCGCGGTCCCTACACCGATTCCCGCGCAAGTTCGAGGCGCCGACACCCGACTAAGCGGTGTCGAAGCACGCAGGCTTCACTGGCTACCGGATACTGAATACTGGCTACGCCGCCGCCCACCAGGAACGTCACCGCAATCGCGTGCGGTCGGCACCGAGTGTTCGATGTCGGGTGCCGTCCCATGTATGACGGGTGAGGATGCCACGCTCTCAGCGGAGCCTCGGGTTCTGGGTGTAGCTGCCGACCATTGTCGCCGAGTCCAGGATGTGGCCGCTTACTGCGTCCTCGAACTGCTCCAGGGTGAACCCTCCTTCGAGACCGGTGGACTCGACGTCGAGGGCGTGGACGGTGAAGTTGTAGTGGTGCACCAACGAGTCGTTCCACGGCGGCGCCGGGCCGTCGTAGCCGAGGTAGGTGCCGCCCATCTCCGGGTCACCGGCGAACCACCCGGTGAAGTCGTTGACGCCCTGCCGCGTCCCGTGCGGCCCGTTACCGGCGTCCTTGCCGCCGGCAGTGACGCCGTCGGAGTACTCGCCGGCGGCGATCTCGGTCACCGAGGCGGGCAGGTCGGCGAGGAGCCAATGGGTGAAGCCGACCCGGGGCAGGTCGGCCGGGACCTCGCGGTCCTCCCGGTTGACGTCCTCACCGGAGCCGGGTACGTCGAAGTCGATAACAGTGATGGCGAACGACCGGGTCCCCTCCGGCACGCCGCTCCACGCCAGGTGCGGGCTGAGGTTCCCGCTCAGGGTCACCCTGGTATCGGGGTCCGGCCTGGCCAGGGCGAATTCGGTCGGGATCGGACTGCCGTCCTCGAAGCTGTCACTCGTCAGTTCCATGGCCCCTCCACTCGGCTCGCGGTCAATGCAATTGTGGCCTCGGCTCGGGGGTGGTACAACCGCGGGCACTCCAGAAGGGCACGGTATGGCTGCGGTTGACTACTTTCTCAAGATCGACGGAATCGAGGGTGAGTCGGTGGACAGCCGGCACGCCGGCGAGATCGACGTGGTCGCCTTCTCCTGGGGTGTGGAACACCAGGGCGGGAGCCGCTCCGGCGGCGGGGGTGCCGGTACCGGTCGGGCGCAGCCGGACGAGTTCGTGGTGGTCAAGCAGATCGACCGCAGCTCGCCGCGCCTGGCCGTGGCGACGGCCTCCGGCCAGTCGTTCCGCACCGCCGTCCTTGCCGCCCGCCGCGCCGGCACGTCACACGACTTCCTCGTCTACTCCATGGAGGACGTCAGCCTGGCCGGCTACCACACCGAGGGTGACGACACCGACGACGTCCCCCTGCTCGACGAGGTCAGCCTGCGCTTCTCCTCCATCGAGATCAGCTACCGGCCGCAGCAACCCGATGGCAGCCTGGGTACGGCCGTCACCCACGGCTACGACTTCCAACGCGGCCGGGCGTTCTGACACATCCACGCCGCGGCACCTGCGTGCACGCCCGGGCGTGCCGACGGGTCGTGCTGGAGAGCGGAGAGAGTGGGATTCGAACCCACGGAGCCCCGCAAAGGGACTCAACGGTTTTCGAGACCGTCGCCTTCGTCCGCTCGGCCATCTCTCCGGACCGGGAGAGTGTAGATCGGCCGGGCCGGCAACCGGATCGGGGCGGGTGCGCAGACCGACGCGGAGTCAGACGTGGCGCCTGGTCGGGTCCTCCTTGCGGCTCTTGATGGCGGCGTCGAGTGGGCCGGGGCATGCCGGTCACGATTCCAGGTGGAGCGGTGGACGTCCATGGCCTTCGGGAAAGTCTTCGGCGTGGTCTTCAGGGCAGCGAGGTCAGCGGCGCTGGTCGAAGAACTCCCGCAGCAGGTCGGCGGCTTCCTCGGCCCGGACCCCGGGTACCACCTCGCAGCGGTGGTTGAGGCGGGCGTCCTGGGGGATGTTGTACAGGGACCAGACCGCGCCTGCCTTCGCATCGGGGGCGCCATACACGATCCGCTCCAGCCGGGACGCCACCGCGGCGCCGGCGCACATGGCGCACGGCTCCAGCGTCACAACCAGGGTGTGCCCTTCGAGGCGCCAGTCGCCGCGGTGGCGGGTGACCTGCGACAGCACCATCATCTCGGCGTGGGCGGTGACGTCGCCGATCTCCTCACGGCGATTGTGGTCGGCGGCGACGATGGCGCCGGCGTGGTCGAGGAGTACGGCGCCGATCGGCACGTCGCCGTGCCCGGGCGCCTGCCGCGCCTGTTCCAGCGCCCGACCCATCGCCTCGTCCCAGGGTTCGCCGGCCTTCACCATCTCAACCACCGTCTCCTACAATGACGCCTCCACTCGGAGGGATCGCATAGTCTGGCCTAGTGCGCACGCCTGGAAAGCGTGTAAGCGGTGTAAGCCGCTTCGAGGGTTCAAATCCCTCTCCCTCCGCCACAACAGCTCCCCGTCCGGGGCCGATCCGGTCCCGGGCAGCCTGCTCACCAAGGGCTGAGCCCCGGCAACCACTCAAACCGGAACGCCCGCGGTGGGTTCCACGGCCACCACCTCGGTGTGGATGAAGCTGAAGTAGCCGTCGTCGCACCCCACCCACCGGCGCCACGCCAGTGAGATCTCCTCCAGTTCCTCCTGCGTCGCTCCCGCCAGGCGGATTGCGTTGGCGGCGAACGGCTGGCTGAGGACCCGTCCCGCCCAGGTCTCGCCCCACTCGCGGCGGCCGGCGGCGTCGGCGTAGGTCCAGGTGGTGGTGGTCACCACCGGGTGCGCCAGGCCTGCGGCGAGCACCCAGCCGAGGAGGTAGCGCCCGGCGTCGGGCTCACCGCCCAGGGCCCGTGCCGTGAGCGTGTACACCTCACGCCACCGGTCCAGCAGCGGGTCGTGGGGAGCATGGACCATGGTGCCGTAGTCGGCGTCCCTCACCGCCATCAGGCCTCCCGGCCGCAGCACCCGGCGGGCCGCCCGCAGCGCCCCGACGGGATCGGCGACATGCTGGAGCACCTGATGGGCGTAGACCACGTCGAAGCTGCCGTGGGCGAACGGCAGCGAGTAGACGTCGGCGGCGAGGAGGGCGGCGTTGCCGGCGCCGGCGAGGCGCTGCGCCGCCGCCGGCAGGACGTCACGGGCCGGGTCGAGACCGACCACGGTGCCCTTCCCTACCACCCGGGCCCACCCGGCGGTGATGCTCCCCGGCCCGCAACCGAGGTCGAGGATGTCCATGTCCTCTGCCACCCGGGGGAGGACGAAGGCCGCAGCCTCCTCTACGGTGCGCCGGGCGTGGGCGCCGACGACGACCTCAGGGTGGCCGTGGATGTACCCGGGGGCGGTCATCGGGATGCCGTCAGCTTCCGGCGAGAGCGGGGATGACCTCGCGGGCAAACAGCTCGATGCCGCTGCGGTCGTAGGCCGCGTCGACGAAGTTGACGATGAGATACCCGACTCCCACCTCGACGAGGGGCCGGATCATGTCGACCGCTTGATCGGGGGTGAGGATCTCGATGCCCCAGCGGTCCACTACAACGTCGGCGACGCCGAACGGCTGGTAGTGGTCGTGGAGCCATCGGCGCTTCTCGGCGGCCTGCGCCTCGTCCTCGACGCAGATGATGCTCCGGTTGGTGGAACGGACGATGGCGTCGAAGTCGGTACCTACATCGGCGCAGTGCGCGGCGAGGATGGCCGACTTACGGGCGAACTCCTCGGGCCCGCCACCGAAGTTGGTGTACTGGGCGTACCGGGCCGCCACCCGCAGCGTCAGCTTCTCGCCTCCGCCGGCAATCCAGAACGGGATGTGCGGCTGCTGCACCGGGTTGGGGCGGGAGATGGCGCCCTTCAGGGTGTAGTACTTCCCGGCGAAGTCGACCACGTCTTCGGTCCACATCCGTCGCATGATCTCGACGCCCTCTTCCAGCATGCCGATACGCACCGACGGTTGGGGGAACGGGAAGCCGTACCCGTCGTACTCGTCCTCATACCAGCCGGCGCCGATACCCATCTCCAACCGGCCGTTGGAGATCACGTCGATGGAGGCGGCGACCTTGGCCAGATAAGAAGGTTCGCGGTACGAGTTGCAGGTACACATCTGGCCCAACCGGACCGTGTCGGTGGCGGCGGCGAGCGCCGCCATCAACGTCCACGCCTCGTAGGTGGGCTCCTGGGTGGGCACGGGCACGGTGTGGAAGTGGTCGAACACCCACAGCGACTCGAAGCCGGATCGTTCGATGGTCTGCGCCACCGAGGTCATGGCGGCCCAGTGGTCCTGGACGGGGATGCCGGCGAGGTCGAGCCGCCAGCCTTGGGGTACGAATGCTCCGAATCTCATGCGACCACGCTAACTGTCGCCGCAGGAGGGCCGGTCGGCGCCGGGTTAGCGTGGGTGGATGGCAGCGCTCACGCCGGTTTCCGGGTTCGTCGTCGTCGGCCACGGTGTCGCCTCGGGCGCCAACGGCAACCCGCGTTTCCCCGGAGGCACACTCGCCATGCAGGCACCCCACTTCGCCGCTCTTGGCGTCGACATCACAGGGTTCCACCCGGGCACGCTGAACGTGTCGGTGGCGCCGCGGCGGCTGGTCCTCGACGAGCCGCTGGTGACGCTGCAGCAGGTGCGCTGGCATCCCACCGAGCCTGCGGAGGACTTCTCCTTCGTCACCTGCCGGATCACCGCGGAGGGCGCCACACATGACGGCCTGGTGTACCGGCCCCACCCCGAGACCAAGCCGGAGCACCGCCAGCCGGCGTCGGTCGTCGAGATCCTGGCGCCCTGGATGGGAGAGCTGGCTCCGGGCACGCCGGTCGCCGTCCAGGTGGAGGCGGGCCAGGCCCACTTCACCTGAGACGGCGCCTGTGGCGGCTGTCGATGCCGGCTACCGGTCGCCGTTCCCGAACCAGCGCTCCACGGGAGAGCGGGACTCGCCCTCACTGGGCAGCAGCGCCCAGGCGGCGGCGTAGACGAAGAAGCCGGCGCCGCCGAAGATCAGCGAGACTGCGAACAGGGTCCTGACGATGCCGACGTCGATGCCGGTCTGGTCGGCCAGTCCGGAGGCGACGCCGGCGAGGACGCGACCCTGCCTGGGCCTGGTGACTCGCTCCCGGCGGGACCGGACGGTTTCGGTGGGGGTTTCCGTTGCTGTTTCCATGCCACCATCGTGCGCCCCGGCGGCGCCGGATTCAATGGGGGGTGTCCCCGAGCCTTCCCCGAGGCGGTCAGGGTCCCCTGATCATGATCGGGACCGGCCGGCTGCGTTGGGCGCCATTGCGCTGTGTGCGACTCGGGCATCCGCCCGGTGATCCAGGGAGCGCTAGCGTGGCGGCGTCCGGAGGGATGGCCGAGCGGACGAAGGCACCGGTCTTGAAAACCGGCGGGCCCCTCGCGGGTCCCGTGGGTTCGAATCCCACTCCCTCCGCAACCGTACGTCTTGCGCACGGCACCCCTCTTGCATTAGATATTGGTGGATGACGTTGTGCAGGGTGTCAGGAACAGGGCGCTCCCCGCAGTGCTCGCCGCCGAGCTTCCGGGAACGTCGCGAATGATCCAGGCAGCAAGGATCAAGGCAAGTGCACCGATCGCCGTGGCGGACTGTTTCGCCATCGCGACGGCGGCGGCCCGTGGACTGATCCTGCTCACTGGCGATCCCGAGATCCTCGACCTCCCCGATCGGCCGTGCGATGTCGAGGATCTACGCCTTCGAACCGATTGGGCCCCGATCGGGTGCAGTCATCTCCTCGGCACGGTGTCAGACCCCTTGAATCTTGGCGGTTGATACGTTATCTATCGCTGTATGACGTCGTACAGCGGATTTGTGGCGGAGATGTACCGGTTGCAGGCGATGCTGGGGCGGCGGGCCCGGGACATCGAAGAGCATGCGGCGACGGTGACGACCGTGCTGAGCAACCACGGGCATACGGCGACCGCGCACTCCGTCCACCATCAGCTCCTCGACGTCGGGGAGTGGCTCCGGACCTGGGACGCCTCACTGGACCACCGCTCCGGAGTCCTGTCGGGCGAGGCGGCCGTCGCGACGGCCAGCCTGCGCCGGACGGGGACGGCTCCGCCGGTACCGCCGGGAGAGCGGACCGCCGCCGACCTGATCGACGCCCTCCAGCAGGGTGACCTCTCCCGGACGGCTCGGCTGCTGGACACTCTCGACGCCTCCGCTCCCGAGGAGTTGGCGCGATTCTTCTCTGCCTTCGGGGCCGACATGGTGGCGCTCCTCCCGCTTCTGGTCTTCGAGCAGGGTGTCCCCGCCGCCGCGCTGGACCGATACATCCGACCTCTCGCGGTGGCGCTCGCCGCGGTGCTCCCCACGGGACAGGTGCCGTTCGGTATCGAGGACGTAATGCACGACGCGGCACGGTCTGAGATCGGTCCCGGCGCCTACTTCGCCTTCGCCGACTTCGCCGATGCCGACCTGGTGACGGCATCGGTACAGCTCGTCGGCGAGTTCCACCGCCGGGAGCTGCCGCTGCGCACCCCGCCCTACCGCCTCCCCGGTGGCGGCAGGGCCCACCCCGACCCCCGCACCGATCTGCTGCGGCGTCTGCTCGACCACGACATCCCGACCCGGGCCGCCTTCGTCGAAGCCGTGGTCGAGTCTCATGGCGCCGCCGCCCTGGTCGACCCGACCACGGCCTGGGGAGACGGAGGCGAGGCGGTGGCCGCCGTCCTGGCGTCGGTTGCCGGTGGGCTGGAGCGGGAGGTGGTCCTCGCCGTTGCCGTCGCCGTCGCCGGAGCTCCCGAGGCGGCTCCCGCCGTCCGCCTGGCGGCGTGGCGGCTGCTGTGGGTGTCGATCCTCACGCCCCTGATCGGGGCGTGAGGTCAGGGCTCCTGGATGGTGATGGCCGTCCCGTTGCTGTCACCGTCCGGATCGGTGTTGGCCGACGGGGTGTACGTCAGCGAGCCGTGGCTGACCCCGGTCACCGTGTACTGCTCGGCGTTGACCTTGATGCCGGTCAGGGTGATGTCACAGCGACCGGTGGCGGCGGTGACACACGAGCCGGGCCCGCCGCGCCGCCAGGTGCCGGACACGGTGGCTCCCGGCACCGGCACCCCGGTATTGCTCACCACGTAGACGGTGACCACCGCCCGCCATGTCCTCTGCTCGGAGAACGAGGCGCCGTCGAGATCGCCGATATGCATGGTGGTGCCGCCCCCGCCACCGGTGACCACCACGGTTCTTTCCTCGAAGTCGGTGGCGCCGTCATCGTCGGTCACGGTGAGACGCACCAGATAGC
>CAZOGW010000017.1:34976-37742 GCA_964579415.1 uncultured Acidimicrobiaceae bacterium
ACGAACACGACAACCCGCTGCACGAGTGGGTGAAGTCGGCCGACGGCGGCTGGTTGCCGGTGCCGGTGCCGGCACCGTCGACGACCAGGGCGAAGGGTTGCGGGCCGAAGGGGACGTTGAAGCCGGAGACGGTGACGGTCCAGTTTCCTCCGGCAGCCGACGGGACGTAGACGTTCTCGACGTTGTTGGTGCGGTCGGCGGTGCCACCGGTGGCGGACCACCCGCCGCTGAACACATTGCCCCGGTACACGGTGCCGGTGGGTGAGGTGACGGTCAGGTCGAGGTCGTTGACCAGGTTCTTCGACGCCGCCTCGGTGGACGGGTAGTCGCTCCACGCCAGCGTCGCCTTGAACGTGGCGCCGGGCGAGACCGTGACCACCTGCGAGCTGGAGCCGCCGGTGAGGAGGCCGGCGCCGGCGTCGGAGAACTGGGCCGTGCCGCGGGTGGCGGCGGCGACGTCGATGCGACCCCATCCCTCGTGGTTGTTGGGGATGGGGTAGTCGTTGTCGTTGGAGCCGTCGTTGTTCTCGTCGAGCAGGTCGACGGCCGAGTTGATCAGCGTCGCCTTGGTGAGGGCGGCGCTGGCGGCGTGACCGTGGGCCTTCTGGTAGTAGTCCCGCACCACGGCGGCGCCACCGGCGACGATCGGGTTGGACATCGAGGTACCGCCCATGTACTTGTAGCCGGAGCTGAGCGGGGTGCCCCACCCGTCGTACTGGTAGGCGCCGTTCTGCGGGTTGACACCGCCGCCGAATCCCTGCCGGTACAGCGACGAGTAGCCGGAGAGGATCCAGGTGCCCGGTGCCACGATGTCTGGCTTGATGCGCCCGTCGTTGGTGGGGCCGCGGCTGGAGAAGGCGGCCATCTGCTCGCCGTTGCCGGCGCTGGGGTCGGAGAACAGCGGGTTCACCGGGTAGTCGCCGGGCCACGAAGACCCGTAGGTGAAGATGTTGTTCTGGCCGGTGCAGCCGTTGCCGAGTCCGGTCTGGCACTGCCAGTTCCCCTGCCGGTTGTTCTCGCTGGCGCCGACGGTGAGCACGTTCTTGGCGGTGCCGGGCGACCCGGTGGAGTCGAGGTCGACGACGCCGTCGCGGTTGACGTCGGTGCCCTCGTTACCCGCCGAGGTGGTCATCAGGAAGGCCCGGTTGTTCCAGGTGAACTGGTCGACGGTGCGCGAGTCGGAGGTGTAGGAGCCGGCGACGTTGCTGCCCCACGAGTCCGAGTGGATGCGGGCCCCGGCGTTGTAGGCCTGCTGCAGCAGCGGGGTGAGGTCGTTGGGGATGCCGATGAGGTAGTAGCCGTTGGGGTTGACGGTGCAGGAGCCGCGGAACTGGAGGTGGTCCTCGACCGCCTGGAACACCAGCCGAGCCGCGGGAGCGGTGCCCTTGCCCCGGCCGGCGGAGTCGCCGTCGCCGAGGACGGACACGGCGACGTGGGTGCCGTGTCCTGAGTCGGGATCCTGGGCACCGTTGGTGGTGACCCGGTAGCAGTTGCTCACGCTGACGCCGGGCCAGTCATAGAGGGCGGCGATGCGGGAAGCGGGGATGTCGGGGTGGGCGGTGGAGGTGGTTCCCCCGCCGAGGCCGGTGTCGGCAACGGCGACGATCTGGGTCGATCCGTCGTACCCGTTGGCGTTGGCGACGTTGGCGCCGACGATGACCCCGGCGCCGTACTCGTTGTGCCGCTCGCGCATCACCAGGTTCTCCACCCAGGCGACTTCGGCGATGCCGGCGAGTCCTTCCACGTCGGCGAGGTCGCCGTCGATCATGATGATGCCGCCCTCGGCGGAGAGCACCTCTACGCCGGCGGCGGTGATGGCCGCCGCCACGGTTGCGGCGTCGGCACCCCGCTCGATCCGTACCCGGTACACCCCGTCGGGGGCGAGGTCGGCGGCCAGCTTGGCCTCCTCCGGGTAGGGCGCCACCGAGACGACGCCGGCGACACCGGCAACGGCGGCCGCGGCATCGGGAGCGATGCGGACCTTGTAGGCGAAGTCGGGAACGTAAGACACGAGGTCGGCACCAGCGAGGCGGAGGGAGTCGATCTCGGACTTCTCGATGGGGCCATCGAGCTGCACCAGGTAGAAGCCGCGGCCGTGCCGGTCGAGCGGCACCTGGTCGTCGGCGGCGGCGCCGGCACCGGCGATGCCGGCGACAGCTCCGAACAAGAGCGCGAGCACGACGAGCAGGCGTACCGGGTTGCGCAAGGTCATGAAGGTCCCTCCCCTTTCCGTGACCCGTTTGGCGGCGAGAGTCCGGGTCAGTCACCGCGGAGAATAGCTAGTCCGATGAGCGGTCTCTCGCCTACCGGCGCGGGCTGTCACCGAGCAGGGAGGTGCTTGGTACTTGGTACTTGGAGCCGTCCGGGGAGGGATCGGTCCGTGGCAGCGAGGCCAGCTGTTCGGTGGTGGCCGGATACCCGGTTCCAGGTACCGAGCACTCCTCACGGTGCGAGTCCTGTCAGCATCCGGCGCGGTACTACGCTGACCGCTCCGTGCTAGGCGGGGCGCTAGGGGTGCCTTGTTGCCCGAAATCCCCTCATGCGGGGCCGAAACCCCGCCCGAGGGCCGAAACGTGCCGGGTCGAGCTACGGGTGTATCGATGTTGAGGGCAGGGTCCTGCGCGGCGGGGCGCCGTGAACTGGGTCAGGTCCGGAAGGAAGCAGCCCTAAGCGGTCAGCCTCGGGTGCCGCAGGGTCGCCCTGCCTGAGTCGATCTCCCGTAAGCGCCGGGACGCAGACGCTCGAGGGCGGGGACGCACGGAGACC
>CAZOGW010000018.1:0-278 GCA_964579415.1 uncultured Acidimicrobiaceae bacterium
TCGTCTCCCCCCGGGCTTTGACGGGGGCGGCTGCTTCGTCTCCCCCCGGGCTTTGACGGGGGGAGTACCCCTGCCGGAGGCTTTGCGGAGGCAGGGGGGAGGGGGGTCTTCATCGCGCGCCCTGTACAGCCTGGGGGCAAGCTCATCGCGGCCCTCAGACGAAGACCCCCTCCGTCCGATCGGCTTGCTACGGGACTGCGGACGCGATGCGGTCTGATCGCGCCAGGCCTGCCGATCGGACACCTCCCCCACCGAAGCGGCGGGGGAGGACGAAACCC